>JAEUKL010000100.1 GCA_016793005.1 Rhodospirillaceae bacterium
AAGGACTTAGAATCCGCCCCGCATACCCCCAGGTGCCTTGCTTGACTTACCCCAGGGGCGCGCCTATGGTCCGCCACCTTTTTCGGGGGGGACCCGAAGTACGAACGGGGCGCGATTGGCCTGGGAGCGTCGCACCTCAAACAGACGTGACACCGATCAGTTTGAAATCGATCACGACGTAAACATCATCGACTGCAAAGACCAGAAGCGCGTTTAACGCCCGATGACGACGACCCCCTTTTTGAAACACCATGATTCTGAGCGGCCCTTGTTACGTATTGGGGCTGGAGTTTAAGGCCGATGGAAATTACCGATTTGTTGCAGCCACAGTCCGTTGTCGCGGGCTTGAAAGCCACCAGCAAGAAGCAGGCGCTGCAAGAACTGGCGAAAATCGCCGCCGAACTTACGGGCGCCAGCGAGCGCCGTATTTTCGAAACGCTTCTGGAGCGCGAACGCTTAGGGACCACCGGTGTCGGCAACGGCATTGCAATTCCCCATGGCAAGCTCTCGGACTTCAAACGCCTGTATGGTGTTTTTGCACGCCTGGAAAAGCCTATCGACTTTGAAGCCATCGACGAGCAGCCGGTCGACTTGGTGTTCCTGCTGCTGGCGCCTGAAACCGCCGGCGCAGACCACCTGAAAGCGCTCGCCCGTGTGTCGCGCCTGCTGCGTGACGCCAGCATGTGCGAAAAGCTGCGCGGCGCCAAAGGCTCGGATGCGTTGTACATGCTGCTGACGCAATCCGAAGCGCAAGCTGCTTAAGCTTAACTCTTCAAATAGCAAACAGCGTTTCAGGTTGGCGTTGACTTCGGTCAGCGCCAATTCGATTCTGGGTATCTGCTTTTCAAAAGGATGCCTGTGATGCGCGCGCTTCTTATTGCTGCTGCGGTTCTGGCCAGTTCAGTTGCATCTGCGCAGACATTGCCAAAGTCGTCGGGCGACCCGTTGGTCGAAATCTGCTCGGGCTTTCTGGAACAGAACCGGCTGACCGTGGGCGGCGATATGGCGCTGTTGTGCAACTGCCTGGTGCGCGAAGTGAAGGCCAAGTTATCGAGCGCGGAAATGGAGACTTACGACAAATACAATGCGGCCGCCAAACCGCTGCCGCCGGCACTGCAAAATAAAATCAGCGGTATTGCGGTGCAGTGCCTGTCCGAAGCCCAGCAGCCCGTGCGCTAACCAATTTCATCACCGATGACCACGCCACCCGTTGAGACACAACCGCCGCTGAAGCGGCCGGGGTTCAAACCCATTGCCTTGTCGCTGGCCATAGGTGCTGCGGGCGGCGGGCTGTTTACCCTGCTGCACATTCCATTGGCCTGGATGCTGGGGCCGATGATTTTCAACATCGTCGCGTCGGTGCGGGGGCTTCCGGTGTTGATCCCGCACAATGTGCGTGTGTGGGTGTTGTGTGTCGCCGGCGTGTTTCTGGGCGGCTCATTCACCCCGGATCTACTCAGCCGTGCGGGTGAATGGCTGCTGTCGTTGTCGCTGATGCTGGTGTTCGTGCCGCTGATTACGTTCGTGGCCTCTGAATACTTCCGGCGCGTGACGGGCTTTGACCGCGCCACCGCCATTTTTTCCGGCGCACCGGGCACACTGACGGCCATGGTCATCATCGGGGCTGAGTCCGGGGCCGACGAGCGTATGATCTCATTAACGCAAGGCTTGCGCGTCGTTTTTGTCGTGATCCTGATGCCCATGGTGGTTTCGCTGGTGCTGGCCACGGCACCCCATGCGGCATCCGTTTTGCCGGAGGGCGGCCCCTTTACGTGGACGGAGGCTGCGATGCTGGCCGCATGCGCCTGTATTGGCTATGCGATTGCGCGGGCGTTCAGTTTGCCCGCTGCCGCCATGACAGGTGCAATGGCTGCCGCCACAGCGCTTTATCTTGGCGGCGTTGTCACGTACCGCCCACCCGATGCGTTGCTGTGGGTCGCGTTGTGGATTTTAGGGTCGGCCATTGGCTCGCGGTTTTCCACCGTCACGGCGGCGACGTTCTTTCGCATCAGCAAGCACGCGGTGGTGGCGACTGGCCTGATCATCACATGCTCTGCGCTGTTCGCGTTGCTCGCCAGCTGGATTACCGGCACGCCGTATCTGACGGCGTTATTGTCGTTCACGCCCGGTGGTGTGGCCGAGATGTGCCTGATCGCCATTTCCTTCGACGTCGACCCGGCGTTCGTCGCCGTGCATCACTTGGTCCGCATCGCTATCCTGATTCTGGCCGTGCCATTTGCAGCAAAGATGTTGTTCCCCAAGTCGGCGTAACGATCTTATTTGCCTTCCCATTTTTTGCGCGCGGCCAAATCCTCGCGCAAGTTAGTGGTGGGGACATTGGGATCAGGCAGTTTGCGCTGCTGGAAGCCGAACACATGGCCTTCGGGGTCGGCATAATAACAAATCCAACCGCCGGGCAGCTCGATAGCGTTGACCTCGTGCACGTTGTTGACGGCCAGGTGCGCTTTCAAACTGATGAGATCGTAGACGCGCAAAATCCATACATCGGTGACATCGATGCGGTCTTGCGGTGGGTTGCGCCGGGCGCCGCCCGATTTTAGCTCCAAGAGGCCTGTGCCGCCGAGGTGCAGGTGCGCAACATCCGGTGCAGGTGTCCCCAGCACATCAAGCCCCAGCATGCCGGCATAAAACGCCGCCATGGCGACCGGGTCTTCCACGCGCAAGCGTATGGTCCCAAGATCTTGGAGCGTTTCGGGCAGGGATTGCAGTATTGGCGTGCCGCGCTCGCCCGCCGCCCAGCGCTTCGCGGCTTCGACATCGGGAGCAAAGTCTGAAGCATCATCAGCCGTGCGCAACCCGAACACGTGGCCTTGCGGGTCAGTGTAAAAGTGCGTCACGTGACGCTCGGTTTTCTCGGCCCCCACCGCATGCCCGCCCGCGTTTAAAATATCGTGCTCGGTGGTTGCGACATCACGCGCGCGGAAGATGGGCGTGCATTCGGCAAAATTCGGGTCGGCAATCGCGGATTTTCCACCGGCATTGATTTCAAACGTGCCGACATCGCCGGCATAGAACATCGTGCCGGCGCCTTCGAAGCGATCCCACGACCTGAGGACGGGGAGCTGCAAGGCGTCGCGGTAAAACCGCGCCAGGGCTTCAGCGTTTGGCGTACGGCGCACGAACCAGCCCAGACCTTGAATGCCGTCGCGCACGCCCTCACCTCATTGCAGTTTTAGCATTGCAGTTCCAACGGCCACAGATTGCGCCGGACCACCGGCGGACTATGATGAGGCCAGAGGCGCAGTTTAGGCCCTGCTCCATCAAACGCGCCAGGGGCGAAACAGGTCCGGAGATTCATGCCCATGCCGCGTCATGCACTTTTCGCAGCCCTGGTGGCCGCAGCATCTTTGAGCATCGGCATCGCTGCGGCTGAAGCTGCGGCTGAACCGGCAGATGCCGTTGTGACGGCCGAGCGCGAATTTGCCGCCGACGGGGCCGCACGGGGCTGGATCGCAGCGTTCAAAAAATATGCGGCACCTGATGGCATTGTGTTACGGCCCGACCCGATCAACGCACGCGAGTCTTTGGCCAGTCAGCCGGACGAACCTGCGGATACATCGCTGAAGTGGTGGCCGGTGTGGGCCGGCATCGCGCAGTCCGGAGATTTAGGTTTTACCACCGGGCCCTTCACTGTCGGCGATGATAAGGGCTTCGGGCATTATTTTACGGTGTGGGCAAAACAGCCCGATGGCACGTGGCGCTGGATTTTCGACGGCGGTCCACGCAACGCAGAAAAATCGCCGCAAGGCCCCAACACCACGCCGATACTTCTTCCCACCGCGACCGCATCCTCGGGCTCGGCGCAAAAAGCCTGGGCCGAAGTCGGCAGCTTAGAGGCGATGCTGGCTGCCGCCGCAGCCACCGATGCCAAGGCGGCCTACGCCGCGTACTTCGCCCCTGATGCGCGGGTCATGGGCTCGCCCGCACACCCCGCGACAGATCGGGAGACTGTGGCAATCGAGATCGCCACACGCGGGCCAACGATGGACATGAAAGCCCTTGGCGGGCGCGCCTCGTCTGCCGGGGATCTGGTGTTCACGTATGGATCAGCGCAGTGGAGCCATGACGGCGCCCCGCGTACGGGGCATTACGTGCGAATCTGGCAGAAACGCGCGAGCGGATGGCAACTCGTGTTCGATGAAGTGCTGCCGAAGCCGCCGCGAAAGGCGACTTAAGCCTTTAGATCATTGCTTAATCTTGCGGCGTTATTTCGCAGCGTTATTTTTTGGGCATCGTTGCGCTTTGCCCGCCCAGGCGGAACATCAGGGTAAATTTGTGCCCTTCACTGGGCACCGGCTTGCCGTCTTCCAGCATGGGTGTGAAGCGCCAGGTCTTGAAGCTTTCCAAGGCTGCCGCATCAAATACCGTGGGTGGTTTCGCCTTCGTGGTTTGCTTGGTCACTTTCGCGTCCATCACCGTGCCGTTGGCGTCCAGGCTGTAGGTGATTTCCACGTCACCCTCGATGCCCTTGCTGAACTGCTCGGGCGGATACTTGGTGTCCGTGCGATACACAGGCTGCGGGTCTTTGCCCGGCGCCATTTCAATGGCCTTGGCGATGGCCACGGCCTGCTTTGAGGCGATCGCTTTGTTGCCAATTTCCTCAGCGTACTTGATGGCGGTGGTGCGCTTCAGTTGTAGTTTCTGTTCGGTTTCTCCGGCGGCGAGCCGCAAGTCGATTTCCCGAACCAGCGCAGGCACCAGATTCCGCTTGTCACCCAGCGCCTCGTAGCCTTCGGAAATGGCTTGCGCGAAATACAAGGTGTCCTTGCTCTTAAGGCCGAAGTTCTTCTGCGCCAACTCGAAACCCTTGTTCGCATTGGCAACGGATTCATTGTACTTCTTCGACCCGTAATTGACCTGCACGAGGCTCTTCAGGTCTTTGACCTCGGCTTTTGGGTCCTCGCGCATGAACAACAGCGCGCCCCCGACCACGGCCAGAATCACAACCACCAGGATGGGGGAGAACATCGAACTGCGTTTTTTCACGGTCATGGCCGCGCACTCCTTATCTCAACATTCCTTGATCTCGCTGTTATGCAAAACGGACGTTCGCAAAACAGGTGAGGCATCGCGCAGGCCTTAATTATACATCAAACCCAAGGTTAAATCGTTAACGCGTCGGCGGCGCCGATTTTGGTCCCCGCTGAAAACAGGAGTTATTGCAGTGCAACTTGCTTTGATCGCGATGTGTATTCTGGCGGGCGCCCTACTCCCGGCGCAGGCCGCCATGAACGCCGCCATAGGCTTGCGGACGTCGGGGGCGCTGTTTGCCGTGGGCGTGAATTTTTTCACCGGCACGATTGTCATGGCCTGCCTGCTGACAGCCCTGCGCACACCATGGCCCACACCACAGCAATTCTCGGCCGTGCCCTGGTGGGCCTGGGCCAGCGGCATGTGCGGCATCGGCGTAGTGTTCACCACGCTGTTTGCCGCACCGCGCCTGGGGGCCACGGTCGCCTTCGGGCTGATTATCGGCGGCCAAGTGCTGATGTCGTTGCTGTGCGACACCTTCGGGTGGCTGAACTTTCAACAGACCCCGCTGACGCCGGGGCGCATGGCGGGTGCGGCACTGCTGGTCGCAGGCGTGGTGATGATCCGGAAGCTCTAGCGCGCGGGAAAAGTGTCAGCGCAGCGCGCTGAAACACTCGAGCTCAACGCGTGGCGTCAGGTAGTCATCGCGGTCGGGCTCACACCGGCAAAGATCGGTTGTGAGGTATTTTTTGTTGGAGTCCGGCATGATGGTGACCACCGTCGCCTTGGGCCCCAACTCTTCCACCAACCGCATGGCCCCCAGGATATTGGCGCCCGACGAAATGCCCACGCCCAAACCCAGCTTGGTCGAGAGCATTTGCGCCATCAGAATCGCATCGCCGTCCCACACGTCGAGCACACGATCAAGCTCGTTCAGCTTACAAATCGACGGGATGAACTCATCCGAAATGCCTTGAATGCGGTGCTTGCCCACCTTGTGCCCCGTCGAAAGTGTGGGCGAGTTCGAAGGCTCAAGGGGATGCACGCGCACTTTGCGGCCGCTGCGCCTGAGATAACGCCCTACCCCCATCACCGTGCCGCCGGTACCGACGCCCGCGACAAAGCCGTCGCAAAGCCGTCCGATGGCCGCAAGCTGCCGCTCAATCTCGGGGCCGGTGCTGCCATAGTGGGCGTCGCAATTGGCCGTGTTGTCGAACTGGTGCGGCAGGAAAATGTTGTCGTTCTGCGCCACGCAGTCGTTGGCCATTTTAATCGCGCCCAGAAAGCCGCCTTGCTCGGGCGATACGTCAACCACTTCGGCGCCAAAACTGGTGATCAGGTCCTTGCGTTCGCGGCTCATCCAACTGGGCATGAAAATCCGCACCTTGTGGCCCAGCGCGGACCCAATGGCCGAGAACGAAATTCCGGTGTTGCCGCTGGTGGCTTCGATGATCGTATCGCCGGGTTTCAGTGCACCCGAACTGTACGCCTCGCACAGAATATGCGCGGCCATGCGGTCTTTGATCGAGCCGGTCATGTTCATCGACTCTAACTTTGCGAACAACGTGCGCGGCTGACCGTCAAAACGGTACGAGATTTCAAGCAAAGGCGTGTGGCCCGTCAGCGACATGACGGCGGCAATATTGCGGGGCAGTTGGTTCATCGGCACGACCAGAGTTCTTTAAAAAGGTTGGGCGCGGTTTACAGGAAAGGGCACCACGATAAAAGAAGATCATGGCCGATAATTGAGAGAGTAGGAATCAATTCCTGATATTTCGATTTTCGAGGCAATATTTACCATACAAGATTTGGGGCAACTATGTGCGAATTAAGGGGGCAGCAAATTGTGTACGTCAGACCTCAAACTTATGAGTACTCGGCCGGTTTAGATTGCCGCGATCAACAACTCTTCGGTGTTGGCGGGCGGACGCAAGTGATCTGCACGGCCTGCGAAATAGCGTTCGCCCAAATCAGCCGCCGACGCATGCTGGACGGTTTTGAACCCGGCGGCGCGCGCAAGCGCCATCATTTCATCTGGCGTGAAGAAGCTTAAGAACGGCGTACCACTGGCCGCCGCACCATTGGCCGCACGTTCAAGGAAGGGACGCAACGGTGCATCGGCATATTCAAAGGGCAGAATGAAACTCATCACAAAGGTAGAGCCCTTCGCCAAGCCCGCCACCTGACCCAGCATCGCGGCCACAGCTTCGCGCGTGAGGTACATGCTCACACCCAGCGAAGAGATGACGGCAGGGGCGTTAGCCTTGAAGCCGGCCGCAACCAACTTTTGCACCCAATCCTCGCCTGCTTCGAAATTCACTGGAACCAAATGCAGATGAGATGGAACCCCAAAGCCCAAATCCATTAAACGCTGCCGCTTCCAGCTTTGCGGACCAGGCTGATCCACCTCGAACACCTGCAAGCGCGCAGCCAGCTCGGGCTTTCGTTGGACAAAGGTATCGAGCCCCGCACCCAGAATGACGTACTGAGCAACCTCGCTTTCAGTCAGCAGATCCTCGACAAAGCGCGCACGGCCCAAGATGGACGCGCGGAACGGCCCTGTGCCTTGCGGATGCATATCGGGCCGCATGCGCCAATCGACCGGCGGGTTTGCGATAGCCAATCCGATCTCGTCTGTGAACACATGAGGCAAGGGATCGTGCAGCACGTGCAGCGCACGCCACAAGGCGACGCGCACGGCGGTGTTGTCGGGCTCGGCTTTAGGTGTCATGCGCGCACAACATCACGCCGTGCGATTTATCTCAAGCTACTCGGCGGCAAGACGCGGGGTGATGACGCGGGATTCCGCCAGCACAATATCGGCCACGGCGTCGATGACGGTTTCGCTGTCGATGCCGTACTCGCGGTAAAGACTCGCGATATCGCCAGCCTGACCGAAGCGATCCACGCCCAAGCTTTGGCAGCGATGCCCGCGCACACTGCCCAGCCAATTGAGCGCGGTGGGATGACCATCCTGCACCGTGACGATGCCCGCACGCGGACTTAACGGTGCCAGCAACTTTTCGATGTGGCTGAAGGCAAACCGATCACCATTGCGTCGTGCTTGGGCCGCCGCGCGCAATCCAGCATGAATGCGGTCGGGCGACGTGACAGCCAGCAACCCCGCCTCGGGGATGTCTTCCAAGATTGCTTCGTAAGCGGCAGTCGCTTCGGGGGCTGTGACGCCGCAATAAGCAATAGCCAGTTCCGAACCCGGTGCAGGTTTTTTCACCCAGTACGCACCTGCCAGAATGTCGGCGCGCAAATCGGGCGTGAGTATGCGGTTGGGCTGCTGCATGGGCCGGGTCGACAGGCGCAAGTACACCGAGCCGCCGTCGGGCTTTTGCATGTGATCGAAGGCCCAGGTCATAATGGGAGCCAGTTCGTCGGCATAAATCGGCTCGAAGTACGCCAAGTTGGGATGACCCATACCGATCAAGGGCGTAATCACCGATTGGTGCGCCCCCCCTTCGGGACCCAGCGTGATCCCAGACGGTGTGGCGACCAGCATGAAACGTGCATCTT
>JAEUKL010000174.1 GCA_016793005.1 Rhodospirillaceae bacterium
CCCTTTCAGCAACCACGGACGTGTCGGCGAAATGTGTGCACTGCAACAAGTTGCAGTACAGGGAATTGATATCGAGCGGAGGGCTGGCGGCCACCAAATCGTGGATACGGAGCGCATCCTGCGCAGTCGGCGGGCGCAATATCAGGGGCACCTGCGCGACTTGTGCCTTGATCTCCATCCATTCCGGCTGAGCGTGGGGTTTGGGGGGGTGCTGGTTCAAATCGACGGCCTCCATGGATATATTTTAGTTATTTAAATAAAAAAAGCAACATATCAGCCCTGATTTCCAGCTATCTACATCAAAAATATCATAATAATCAATATTATATATAGGTTGCTGTGTGGCGGTCGATCCAATGGAATCAATGGCCGGGCATATATCATTTAAATATATGAAATAATCTGGGGCTGTATCAACGCCCCAGATCGCGCTAGGTGACATGACATGATTGAACCCAGGCCATGATTGAACCCAGGACAGAGTCTGCCCTTCGCGCCATTCGGCGCGTGTTGCGGGCATCAGAGATGAACGAGAAGCGCTTAGCAGGCGCGACCGGTCTCACGCCGTCGCAACTTGTGGTGCTGCAGGAACTGGCGCGCTGCGGTGAATCCACGGCCGGCGCAATTTCGAACACCCTCCATTTCAGTCACGCCGCAGTGACCAACATGGTCGACCGGCTTGAGGAGCGTGCGTTTGTTGCGCGTGAGCGCCGCGACCATGACCGGAGACAAGTCTGGGTAAAACTGACGCCAACTGGGAAAGAGGCGCTGTCCAGCGCGCCCGATGTGATGCAGGACACATTCCGGGAGCAATTTGAAAAGCTCGCAGATTGGGAGCAGGCAATGATCGTCGCAATGCTTGAGCGGCTCACCAGTTTGCTTAACGCTGACACGATTGATGCGGCGCCGGTCATCGATGCAGGGGTCTTAGATCGCGCGGGTCCCGCAGCCTGAGGTATTTGACTTGCGATCGACCAGCGTCCTGGGTCGTCGATGTGGGCTTACGAATTTTCATGAATTTCATATTTTACATGGCTTTTAGCCAGCGTGCCGGCGCTTCCGCCATAAGCGTTTGATTATTATTACCTTTTACGCATTTCGATAGAACCCGATGACTGGCGCTACGGCCGGTTTGCAAAATTCCGTGCGGTCTCCAGGCCGCGCGTTTTGAGACGGCGCGTTAACCTCGCGGAAACGCCTGATCTGTCACTTTGTTGCCTGCTGGTCGTAGTTCGACCACAGCACCGCATTCAAAAGTGAAGGCGCCGCGAAGGCGCTGATTTGGCTCAGTTTTATGAAAACCCCTGCCGGTCGGAATCGGCTCATTGTCGGCATTAGCGGCGCCTCGGGCATCGTTTACGGCTTGCGCGTGCTGGAAGCGCTGCGCGATGCCGGGGTTGAAACGCATCTTGTCATGTCGAAAGCCGCCGAAGTGACGCTGGCTTATGAAACCAAAGCCAAGGTCAAAGAGGTGAAATCGCTGGCGTCGGTTGTTTACAACAACGCCGACATTGGTGCGGCCATTGCCTCGGGGTCATTCAAGACATCCGGTATGCTGATTGCTCCGTGCTCGATCCGCACCGTGTCTGAGATTGCGTCGGGCGTCACATCCTCACTGCTGACACGCGCCGCCGACGTTGTGCTGAAAGAGCGTCGTCGCTTGGTCCTGATGGTGCGCGAAACGCCCTTGCATGTGGGGCACTTACGCACGCTCACGTCAGTCTCGGAGATGGGCGCCATTGTCGCCCCACCGGTCCCAGGGTTTTACGCGCTGCCGCAATCCTTAGACGACATGATTGACCATACGGTTGGTCGTGTTTTGGACCTTTTTGAGATCGAGAGCGGCTTGGTTCGCCGTTGGGGTGAGCCAGATGCCGAAGACAATTCCACCCGTTCCAAAAACAAAACAACCCGTCGCAGGCCAAAATGAACTTCATTAGTCTTGAAACCATGAGCAAGCCCCGCACGTCCGATATCGGCAACGGCAACCCGCTGTGGGATTTCGCCGTCTGGGCCTATAACGAGCCGGATGTGGAGAAGGCCTGTCTGGCCTTACAGAACCGCCTGGGCGCGGACGTGACCATGATCATGTTCTGCCTGTGGCTTGCCCGCCGGGGCACGCCGGGAAACTTTCTGGCGCGTTACTTAGGCGCTGCCATAAAACTGTCACGCGACTGGCAGCGTTCGTTCGTCGAGCCCTTGCGCACCTGCCGCACCAATTTCAAAGACTTCATCACCAACACCGACATGGGTGGCGAAGAGATGGACACCGCCAACGCCCTGCGGGCCCGCATCAAGCAATGCGAGCTGGATATGGAACAACTGCAAATGCTGGCCATGTACAGCCTGGTTGAGGACATTGAGGTGGACGATCTGCGCACCGCCGCCCAGCAGAAGGCCGATGCTCAGAACAACCTGAATGTTTATTTCTCGGCCACTGGTGTAAAACTCGATCCCCTGGGGCAGGCGCATGTAGTACGCTTGCTCCAGTCCGTTTTTGGATAATGCAACTTTTCTGAAGAGTGCTTTGGTGATCCGCGGTTTATTCGCGCTGGCCTTGGTTGTGTCGGCGGCAGCAGGCACGTCTGTTTTAGCTCAAGAGTCCCGCTCGGGGATTGGACCCATCGTGGCCTGCGCGGACTTGGCGCGCATGAACTTCGCGGGTATCCCCGATGCGCCCACGTCCATCATTTCAGCCAACCTCGTCGCCTCAACCGCTGAAGCGCCCAGCCATTGCCGCGTACGCGGCAACATCGCCCCCAACGTGGGTTTTGAATTGCGCCTGCCGGTGGATGCCTGGAACGGCAAGCTGTTCATGCAGGGCTGCCGCGCTTACTGCGGTGTCATCATGATCGAAGAGGCCAACGACGCGCTGAAACGCGGCTACGTGACGGTGGCCACCGACATGGGCCACACCGGCACCATTCTGGATGCCGTGTGGGCCTATAACAACCGCAATGCCGAAATTGATTACGGCTTCCGCGCCACACACGTGACGACCGTGGCCGCCAAAGCCATTGTGCGGGCCTTTCATGGCGTGAATGCCACGCAAAGCTACTTTCGCGGCTGCTCCACCGGCGGCCGTCAGGGGTTGGTCGAAGCACAGCGTTACCCGATGGATTTTGACGGCATCATTGCCGGCGCTCCTGTCGCACCGAAGGCCGGGGCTTTGAACTTTTACTGGTCCGCCAAGGCGAACCTGACCGAAAGCGGCCGGGGGATTTTATCGACCGAGCACGTGTACCTGATCCGCGCCGCCGTGATGCGCAAGTGCGACGCCAAAGACGGCTTGGTCGACGGCATTCTGGAAGACCCGCGCACCTGTGACTTTGATCCGGCCGAACTGAAATGCGGCGGGCTGACGTCGGGTGATTTGCTGCGCCGTGGCGACTGTCTGACCGAAGCGCAAGTAGAAGCAGCGCGTAAAATTTACGGTGGCCCCACCACATCAGACGGCGCGCACATTACGCCGGGCGGGCACATGCCGGGCGGTGAACTGAACTGGCTGGGCACGATTGTTGCGGCCGACGGCGGGGCAGGGCAGTACCTGAAACTGGCCGAGGAAAACTTCCGGTTCCTGGCCTTTGCGGAAGATCCAGGCCCGGCCTATACGCTGGCCAACTTCAACATCGACACCGACCCCGAGCGCATGAACTTCATGCTGCATTTCTCGACGGGCTTTAACCCGGACCTGCGCGGCTTCCGCGACCGGGGCGGGCGCATGATCCTCTATCACGGCTGGCAGGATGGCCCTGCGCTGAACACCGTCGATTATTTTGAAGCTGCCACGGCCACCATGGGCGGCCACGAGGCCATGGCCGACACCGCGCGCCTGTTCATGGTGCCGGGCATGGACCACTGCGGCGGCGGTGCAGGCGTGAATACATTTGATTTCATCACGGCCATTGAACAGTGGGTGGAACTGGGCAAAGCGCCGGAAAGCCTGATCGGCACGCATAAGGACCCGGTGGGCACGGAAACCTTCTCACGGCCCGTGTACGCATACCCCGATATGGCGCGCTACGAAGGGGCCAAAGACCGCATCGTGCCCGAAGCCTTCAAACGCCAAGCCCCGAAGAAAGAGTAGGGCACCAAGCCTATTTATTTGATTTCATTAAATAAAATCACGGCTTGTGAGCGTGGCTCACACCTATATAATAATTATTATAATATATTGGAGCGCGGCCATGATGTCATTCAAAGTCACCACAGTCGGTGCTTCGGCAGGAGTAATCTTGCCCAAGGAAGCCATGGCAACTCTCAAAGTCCGTAAAGGTGACACGCTGTTTGTCACCGAAGCGCCAGGAGGTGCTTACAGGCTGACGCCTTATAACCCTGATTTTGAACGCCAAATGAATTTGGCCGAAGATATCATGCACGATGATCGCGAGATTCTGCGAGCGCTTGCCAAATAGGCGATGACTACGCTCGCTAAGGATTGGCGCTGGCTAAACACTGCACTCGTTTTCGCGATCCATGATCGTCAAATCGCAGACCACGGCGGCGTGCCCGGGGTCAAAGACGAAGCTGCGGTAGAAAGTGCTATTGCGCGCCCCATCAACAAAGCCGCCTACAACTCGCCAGATGCTGCCGAATTGGCGGCGGCGTACGCTTTTGGCCTTGTCAGAAATCATGGTTTCAATGACGGCAATAAACGTACCGCGTGGGTGGCTGCCCGTGTGTTCCTGGCCGACAACGGATACAAAATAAGTTTCCAACCTTTTGATGCAATCAAGACTGTCGAAGATCTTGCCGCAGGTAAAATAGATGAAGAGGCCATGGCGGAGTGGTTCAGGGGGCGTCTGCGTTAAAACAGACTCTCGCGCTACGACAGAGCGAAGGACTGCATCGTGCCCGAAGCCTTCAAACGCCAAGCGCCGAAGAAAGAGTAGTCTCTACCACGGAATCTTTTCGCCGTTCCATTCAAAGAACTGCCCGGTCTTTTCGATGGTGAAGGCATCAATCTGCGCGATCATGCCGGCGGCGCGCTCGTCGGGCTTACCCAGCGGAATACGGCCGCGCACTTCCACCATGAAATCTGTGTCCGTCGCACCCGGGGCCACCATGCCTACGATCACGCCTTTGTCTTTCACGGCCAGCGCCAAGTTGACAGTGACCATGTTCAAGGCCGATTTGCTGGCGCGGTAGAAGTAGAGGCTGGGTGAGCGCACGCTCGCGACCGAGCCCTGGCTCGACGACACCATCATGATCTTCTTTTGTTTGCTCGCCGCCACATGCTCGATGAAAGCTTCGGAAATTTTCAACGGGCCTTCGACGTTAGTGCGCATCACATCGTCGAAGATGGCGTAATTGATTTTGCCGAAGACTTGGTTGGAGCCGCCGCCGCCGATCCCGGCGTTGTTCACAAGAATATCAATAGCCGTGCCTTTCAGTTTGGCGGCCAGCGCATCAATGCCCGCGATGTCGGTCACATCCAGCTTTTCCAGGCGCACATTCTTGTTGGCTTTGGCCAGCGTTTGCAGTTCCGCCGCCTTTTCAGGGTCGCGGGCTGTGGCGATCACCGTGTAGCCACGTGCGGCATACTGTTTGGCGAACTCATAACCCAACCCGCGCGAGGCACCCGTGACCAGCACAACAGTCGATGATTTTGCATCAGCGGCGTGCGCTTCGGTCCAGAAGCCCATACCAAGGACGGCGGTGGTTCC
>JAEUKL010000195.1 GCA_016793005.1 Rhodospirillaceae bacterium
GACGACGTTGGTGTGCGTGCGCCACAGCTTGAAGGCGTAGAACAACGCCGCAAAACACATGACGGAAATGACGAGATATCCAGCGGTGATCATGATGGAGCCCCCTCCCAGAATGATGCCTCACCATAACTGTACGTACGATGCACCCCGACAGTTCATGAGCGCCCGACCACGCCGTGGAGCGTGAAGGAATCGCCAAAAGCAAGAAAGGCAGCCATTTCTGGCTGCCTTTGCATGTTTATCTCTGGAATGTGATCGCTTATTAGGCGGCGGGCGCTTCGTCAGCAACAACCACGGGGCCAGAGTCTTTGCCCTTGGCGTCAACGTCGCGGTCTACCAGCTCGATGATTGCCATCGGGGCGGCATCGCCAAAACGCATACCAGCCTTCAGCACGCGGGTGTAACCGCCGTTGCGCGACTTGTAACGCTCGCCCAACACGCCAAACAATTTTTGCACGACCTTCTCGTCACGGAGCTTCGAGATTGCCTGACGGCGCGCATGCAGCGTGCCGGTCTTGCCCAGAGTGATCAGCTTTTCGACGATCGGACGCAGGTCCTTCGCCTTCGGGAGCGTCGTCTTGATTTGCTCGTGTTTGATCAAGGCATTGGCCAAGTTCATGAACAGCGCCTTACGGTGCGCCTTCGTGCGGTTCAGTTTACGGCCGGAGTAAGCGTGTCTCATCGTACGTCCCTTTCTTCACTCTGGAATCGCTGTGCGATACCGATTGTTAATCCGAAGCGCCGCGCATCTTGCGTGTACGTCCCGGGCAGACCGTGATGGTCTAAACTTCAAGCGGAGCCGAAGCTCCGCTTGTCTTAAATCTTTAGAACGGCTCTTCGAGCTTCTTGGCCAAGTCCTCGATATTTTCCGGCGGCCAACCGGCCACTTCCATACCGAGGTGCAAGCCCATCTGAGCCAACACTTCTTTGATTTCGTTCAACGACTTGCGGCCGAAGTTCGGCGTGCGCAGCATTTCGGCTTCCGACTTCTGCACCAGGTCGCCGATGTAGATGATGTTGTCGTTCTTCAGGCAGTTGGCCGAACGGACCGACAATTCCAGCTCATCGACCTTGCGCAGCAAGTTTTTGTTGAACGGCAGTTCGTCTTCCACGCGTTCAGCGATTTGAGCTTGCGGCTCTTCGAAGTTGATGAACAGGCGCAGCTGTTCTTGCAGGATGCGGGCGGCCAGGGCCACAGCGTCATCCGGCTTCACGGCGCCGTTGGTTTCCACCGTCATCGACAATTTGTCGTAATCGGTTTGCTGACCAACGCGGGTGTTTTCGATTTTGTACGAAACACGGCGGCACGGCGAGAAGATGCTGTCGACCGGGATCAGACCAATCGGATCGTCTTCACGGCGGTTGGCCGAGGCCGGCACGTAACCTTTGCCCGAGTTCACTTCCAATTCGATCGACAGCGAAGCGCCGTCGTCGAGGTGGCAGATGATCAGGTCGGGGTTCATGATTTCGATGTCGGCCGGCGTCTGGATCTGCGCAGCCGTCACTTCGCCGGGGCCTTTGGCCTTCAGCGTCATGCGCTTGGGGCCGTTCGAGTGCATCGCCAAGGCGAGCTGCTTGATGTTCAGGATCAAATCCGTGACATCTTCGCGCACGCCCGGGATCGACGAGAACTCGTGCAACACGCCGTCGATACGGATCGACGTTACGGCCGCACCTTGCAGCGACGACAAGAGAACGCGGCGCAGGGCGTTGCCCAGCGTCACGCCAAAACCGCGCTCGAGCGGCTCGGCCACAACAGTCGCGACACGACGTTGATCATCGCCGGTTTCGATGGCGAGCTTCGAGGGCTTAATCAATTCCTGCCAATTTTTCTGGATCACGGCTTGGGTCCGCCTACGTAGTTGAAGTCAAAAACCCTCTTCAAATAAAGAGGGCTGAAATATCGCCGGACCGCGTTGAACACGCGGCCCAGCGTATAAAATATTAGACGCGACGACGCTTGCGCGGACGGCAGCCGTTATGCGGCACCGGCGAAACGTCTTGGATCGACGTGACAGTGAAGCCGACGGCTTGCAGGGCGCGCAACGCCGACTCGCGGCCCGTGCCCGGGCCCTTCACCAACACCGACACGACCTTCATGCCGTGTTCCATCGCCTTCTTGCCGGCGGCTTCAGCAGCAACCTGGGCAGCGTACGGGGTCGACTTACGCGAGCCCTTGAAGCCCATCGTGCCGGCCGACGACCAGGCAATGGTGTTGCCTTGCACGTCGCTGATGGTGATCATCGTGTTGTTGAACGTCGCGTTCACGTGCGCGATGCCCGAGCTGATGTTCTTGCGCTCTTTTTTGCGCGCGCGAGAGGCACCGGCTGCGGGAGCAGCGGCGTTACCAGTGGCAGCGGCGGCGGGTTTGGCCATGTGTCGATCCAGTCTGTCGTCTTTGCGTTATGATGCGAGCGAAGCTTTTTACTTCGTCACTTTCTTCTTGCCGGCGATCGGCTTCGCCGGACCCTTACGGGTACGAGCGTTCGTGTGCGTGCGCTGACCACGAACCGGCAGGCCCTTACGGTGGCGCAGGCCACGGTAAGTGCCCAGGTCCATCAGGCGCTTGATGTTCATGGCGACTTCGCGGCGCAAGTCACCTTCCACCGTGTAGTCCTTGTCAATCGTTTCGCGGATGCGAACGATTTCATCTTCGGTCAGTTGGTTGACGCGACGTTTATCGTCGATGCCGACCTTCTTGCAGATCTCGACCGCATTGGTGGGACCGACGCCGTAGATGTAGCGAAGCGCGATCACAACCCGCTTATTCGTCGGTAAGTTGACGCCAGCGATACGTGCCAAAGCCCGTACTCCTTTTTATCCATTCAATTGTGTTGGTGAACGCCAGGGCGATCCCGAAAAAGTGCGCCATTATAGGCACTTAGCTTTCCGAGTCAACCGACGCTCACAGCCCTAAAACTCGTTCTAAATCAGCGGCTACCAGGTCCATATCCCGGTCGCCGTCGACCACTTTCAGCACCCCTTTGGCCTCATAAAAAGGCAAGAGGGGGGCCGTCTGTTGATGGTAAGCCGCCAGCCGGGTTTTAACCGTTTCGGCCTTGTCGTCCGACCGGCGCGAGAACTCGGTCCCGCCGCACACGTCACAGACCCCAGGCTTCTTAGGCTGCTTAAACTTATCGTGATAACCTTCGCCACATTTCGCACACGTAAAGCGGCCCGTCAGGCGCTCCAACAGGCGCTCGTCCGGCACGCGAACTTCAATGGCCGCATCCAGTTTCAGGCCCTTCTTGGCCAGCATCCGGTCCAGGCCCTCGGCTTGAGGGATGGTCCGGGGAAAGCCGTCCAGAATGAACCCGTTGGCGCAATCGGCCTCGTCGACGCGGGCGTCAATCATCGCAATCAAAATATCGTCGGACACCAGTTTCCCGGCATCCATCACACTTTTAGCCTGCAGCCCCACAGGGGTACCGGCGGCAATCGCAGCGCGCAGCATGTCACCTGTCGAGAGCTGCACGATCTTGTAGCGCTCCTGCAGGCGTTTGGCCTGTGTGCCTTTCCCGCCGCCGGGAGGCCCCATCAAGATCAGGCGCTTGCCGGCCATTACTTCTTGCCCTTCAGGCGCGCCTTTTTCAGCAAGCCTTCGTACTGGTGGGCCAACAAGTGAGCCTGGATCTGCTGCATCGTATTGATCGTAACGTTCACCACGATCATCAAGCTGGTGCCACCGAAGTAGAACGGCACGCTGAGCCTGGAGATCAGGAACTCGGGGATCAAGCACACGATGATCAGGTACGCAGCACCGACAACCGTCAGGCGCGTCAGCACGTAATCCATATATTCGGCCGTGTTCTTGCCCGGACGAATGCCCGGCACGAAACCGCCGTATTTACGCAAATTCTCGGCTGTCTCCGACGGGTTGAACACAACCGCCGTGTAGAAGAACGAGAAGAAGATGATCATGGCCGAGTAAAAGACCATGTACAGCGGCTGGCCACGACCCAACAAGGTGCCCATGGCGTTGAGGATACCGCCTTCTTCACCCGTGCCACCTGCGCCCTGAAAGCCGGCTACCGTCAGCGGCAGCAGCAGCAAAGACGACGCGAAGATCGGCGGAATCACGCCGGCGGTGTTTACTTTCAGCGGAATGTGCGAGCTTTCGCCGCCGGTCATGCGCATGCCGACCTGGCGTTTTGGGTACTGCACAAGAATGCGGCGCTGGGCCAATTCCATGTAGATGATGAAGGCAATCGTCGCCACAGCGCCGACAGCCAGCAGAATAATGATCGCCAGCGACAACGCGCCCGTGCGGCCCAGTTCCAACGTACCGGCCAAAGCCGCCGGCAAACCGGCAACGATGCCCGCGAAAATCAGCAGCGAAATGCCCTGGCCGATGCCGCGCTCGCTCATCTGTTCGCCCAGCCACATCAGGAACATCGTGCCGCCGACCAGGGTGATGACGGTCGTCGCGCGGAAAAACCAGCCCGGATCGATGACGACGCTGCCTGCCGTATTGGTCGAGCCTTC
>JAEUKL010000209.1 GCA_016793005.1 Rhodospirillaceae bacterium
GAGGCGTGAAAATCCCCCATATAAGGCCTTGGAAAACCGCTGTCTTTTAGGCTTTGACTTGGGCTTGCCGAAATGGCAAATGCCTCGCTCTCTTGGCGCGCCACCGTCGCAAGACCGGATCGGCGCGCACTCTTTTAAGTCATTCCGCCCTCAGCACGTTGAAGCGATGGGCGTCGGAGGATTGAAGTGGGTAAAGTTGACCTTGGGATGAAACTGACCTGCGAAAGCTGCGGGGCACGTTTTTACGATCTGAACAAGCAGCCGGGCATCTGCCCGAAATGCGGCGCTAAAAACGCCCGCCCGCAAGTGTTCCGTACCCGCCGCCCGGCCGAAGAACGCGCCGAGAAGCAAAAGGCGCTGGCGGCTGCCGCTGCGGCCGATAAAGAGTTGAACACGGATGACGCAGACGTCGACGTTGGTGACGACGACGAAGCGGAGGACGTGATCGAGGACACCTCGGATCTCGGTGACGAGGACGAAGATGTGGAAGTCGTCGTCGAGAAAGACGAGACTTAATCCTTGAACAGATGGCGGCAACTACTTATGGTGCCGCCGCTTTTAAGATAAATTCGTGACCTGCCGCACGTGCGATTCCGGCAGGACGCCATAAGCCAAATGTGGCGGACATAATGATGGTATCGGGGCTGTAGCTCAGTTGGGAGAGCGCTACGATGGCATTGTAGAGGTCGTCGGTTCGATTCCGTCCAGCTCCACCATCATTCAAAACAAAGGCCCGGTGCTTCATGCACTGGGCTTTTTGTTTGGCTGCATTATTGAGCAAAAAGGCTGGACGGATTTATTTGTTCTGCTCGCATACGCTCGCGAGGCCAGCTCCACCATCATTCAAAACAAAGGCCCGGTGCTTCATGTACTGGGCTTTTTGTTTGGCCGCACTATTGAGCAGAAAGGCTGGACGGATTTATTTGTTCTGCTCGCATACGCTCGCAAGGCCAACTCCACCATCATTCAAAACAAAGGCCCGGCTAGAAATGGCGGGTGTTTTGTTCGCGTTATTTATTGTGATGCGTAATTTAGTGTGATGCACATCGTGACTTGATCAACGATATGTGTCGTTGGCAAATAACCGAGGCGCGAAAAATTACTCCGCCTGCAAGTAGCCTTTGCGCAGGGCAATCACCACCGCTTCAACGATGGTTTTTGCGCCGAGTTTTTTGCGGGTGTTTTTGTTATGCAGGTCGACCGTTACGGCCTTGATGCGCAAATGCGTCGCGATTTGTTCACGGCGGAGTCCTTTCGCCAGAAGGGCGAGGACTTGCTTCTCACGAAGCGAAAGCGGCTCACTGACTTTGCCGCTTTTAGGTTTTGGCATCTGTCTGAAGCAACATCAGTTATTGGGGCAAGGCGTAAGACAACATCTGTCATCGAGCGTAATGGCTCGTACAGTATGCCGAAAGATATGGAATTCCATAGGTCGAGTAATACCATCGTCTTTATTTGGTGTACGCAAATGAAAGTGCGCACTCACCAAGAAACGACCTAGGGTTTATAAATTTTCCTGCGTTTTATTTTTAACAATTCGCGCGGTGAATGTTCTCAACCGCCGAGCGCGCTTTGTACAACTGAGTCCAATTTCGTAGGCTGCGTTGTCGGCGCAAATCGCTTGAGTGGCGTGCCGTCGCGACCAATCAGGAATTTTGTGAAGTTCCATTTTACGCGGCGGCCGAACCAGCCCGGTAACGCTCGCGTGAGCAGATCAAAAATCGGATGCGCGCCTGCACCATTCACATCAATCTTTTCGAACATCGGAAAGCTGACGCCGTAATTGATCAGGCATGTTTGCTCGATGTCGCTGACGCCGCCGGGTTCCTGCTGCCCAAACTGATTGCAGGGAAAGCCGAGGATGACGAACCCTTGGTCTTTGTACTTTTTGTAAAGCGCTTCCAAACCTTCGTATTGGGGCGTCAGGCCGCACTTGCTGGCCGTGTTCACCACCAGCACGACTTTGCCCGTAAATTCTTTCATGGCGACGGGTTGCCCGCGCAGAGACTTTGCCGTGAGGTCCAGAAAATTTGTCATATAAAGTTCCGTTCAGGTGGCTCGGGCGGGAGACCACGCTGAGTCATTATAGCACTTTATGTTTGACCGCACTGTAGGTGCGTAAATACGCCGAGCGCGACGCGATTTAGGCTACACCTGTGGTTATGGAAGCGCCTAAATTACAGGTTATGAACGCGCGCACGGCTGCTGACGATACGGGTACACCCACAGTTTTACATTGGGGCCGCTACATGGCCCACGTGCGCAATGGCCGCGTGACCGCTATGCAGCCCGATACCCGCGATGCGGCGCCGTCGGCCATCGGGCAATCGATTATCGACGCCACCGATTCGCCCGCGCGCGTCAGGCAGCCCATGGTGCGCGAAGGCTATCTGCGGCACGGCCCGCGCAAAGGCAACAATGCGCGCGGCGCAGAGCCGTTTGTGCCGGTCAGTTGGGACGAGGCCTTAACGTTGGTCGCGCAAGCCCTGAGCGACACAAAAACAAAACACGGCAATGCCTCGATCTTCGGCGGATCATACGGTTGGTCGAGTGCAGGGCGCTTTCATTATGCGCAAGGGCAACTGCAGCGCTTTTTAGGGATGTTCGGCGGTTTTATCGATCACCGCGATTCCTATAGCTATGGCGCGATGCAAGTGATCTTGCCGCACATTATTGGTGACACATTGCGTATGCGCCGCGATGTGCCCACGTGGGGCGATATTGCCAAACACACACAACTGTTTGTCGCCTTTGGCGGCGTGCCGGTGAAAAACACGCAAGTAAATCCCGGCGGCCTTTTGCAACACACCGCCATTCAGGAAATGGTCGCCTGCCGCAAAGCTGGCGTGGAGTTTGTGAACATCGGACCCTTGCGTGACGACATTACAGCAGGTGTGGAAGCGCAGTGGATTTCAATCCGGCCCAACACAGATGCGGCCTTCATGCTGGCCGTAGCGCACACACTGATTACTGAAAACATTTACGACGCTGACTTTGCGACGCGGTGCTGCGTCGGCTTCGACAAGTTGCGCGACTACATTGCCGGCACCACGGACGGCATTGCCAAAACACCCGCGTGGGCAGCAGTGATTTGCGGCTGTAGCGCTGATGAGATCACGAACCTTGCGCGCAAGATCGCATCCAAGCGCACCGTGATGTCGATGATCTGGGCAGTGCAGCGCGGCGACCATGGCGAGCAGGCACCGTGGCTGGCGGTTGTGCTGGCGGCACTCGGTGGTTCTTTGGGCAAAGTCGGCGGAGGCATGGGTTTTGGCTACGGCTCGGTGCACGCCTATGGGCTGGACTTCATGCGCCTGCGCGCACCGGGTTATGGCCCCGGCGTGAACCCGGTGAAGGATTTCATTCCGGTCGCGCGCATTTCCGATGCGCTGCTGAACCCCGGCGGCACGGTGGACTACAACGGCAAGCAGCTCACGTATCCAGATTTACGCACAGTGTACTGGGTGGGCGGCAATCCGTTCCATCATCACCAGGACTTGAACAAACTTGTGCGGGCCTGGCAGCAGCCAGAGACGATCATTGTGAATGAGCCGTTCTGGACGGCCACTGCACGCCACGCCGACATTGTGTTGCCCACCACAACGCCCTTAGAGCGCAACGACATCGCCTTCGGTGAAGGGCATTTCATGGCGATCAAAAAAGCCATCGCGCCCGTGGGCCAATCGCGTACCGATTACGAGATTTTTGCGGCCCTCGCCGAGAAACTTGGCTTTAAAAATCAGTTCACCGAAGATCGCGATGAAATGCAGTGGCTGAACCTGATTTACAGCAGCATCAAAGACCAGGCGGCCAAGACAGGCCTTACGATGCCGGGGTTCGATGCGTTCTGGGCCGATGGTGTTCTGACACTGCCGACGCAGCCGCGCCCCGAGCCGCTGTTTGCATCTTTCCGCGCCGACCCTGAGAAGCATCCGATCAATACGCCCACGGGCAAGGTGGAATTGTTT
>JAEUKL010000235.1 GCA_016793005.1 Rhodospirillaceae bacterium
CTTGGTTCTACACCATAATCAGCGGTGCACTAGCCGGCTTATACCAAATGTTGTGGAGCAAGCCTAGAGTCGCCTGCTTTTTACGTAGGCAGCGATTGTTTGAGAACCCCGCCCACGCGCACCGGTTCTGCGCGCACCGCAAGGCCCGTCGCATCATTCGTCTCGACGTACACACCGCATAGCGTGGCTTCACCCATGGCGGGTTCCAGGCGTTGGCCCGGCACACGGTTGGTAAAGCGGTGCATCGCCAGTTCTTTTTTCATGCCGATGATGGAATCAAAGTCACCGCACATTCCTGCATCTGTCTGGAACGCTGTTCCCCCCGACATAATGCGCGTATCTGCGGTGGGGATGTGAGCGTGGCTACCGATGGCCGCCGACAAGCGCCCATCCGTCAGCAGCGCCAAGCCAGCTTTCTCGCTGGTGGCTTCGCCGTGAATGTCGAGCAGGCCCGCGTCAATCGTGCCGCGCAGGCTTTGCGTGGCGAGCACGGATTGCACGGCGCGGAACGGATCGTCAGCCTGCTCCATGAACAGGCGACAGATCACCTGCGCCACGAACACCTTTTGACCTTTGACGGTTTTGAACACGCCCGAGCCCTGCCCCGGCGTGCCGGGTGGAAAGTTCAACGGACGCAGTAATTTCGGCTGTTGCTTGATGTAATCGACAATCTCGCGCTGGTCCCAGGCATGGTTGCCCAGCGTTATCACATCGACACCGGCTTGATAGAACTCCTCGCAGATGGCGGCCGTAATGCCAAAGCCGTGGGCCGCGTTCTCGCCGCAGACCACCACAAAATCGAGGTTCAATTTGTCACGCAACGCCGGAACGTGGGTGGTGATGGCATCGCGCCCCGACCGGCCCATGACGTCGCCGCAATAAAGGAGTTTCATGCCCTCTCTTTAGACGGCTTAGGCGAAGCGCAGCAAGCGCCGATCCGTAATCACGCCGTCTAATTTCTGGTCGGTTGCCTCGGCAGGCACCTCGGGCACTTCCTGCTCGTCGAAGGCAAAGCCCCAAGCCTCAACCCGCCGCGTCGAGCGCAAGGCATGAAGCGTGCGGTCGTAGTACGCCGCCCCATAGCCCAAGCGATTGCCCTTCATGTCAAAGGCCAAGAGCGGCACCAGCAGGATGTTGGGTTCGACCATCGGAGCCGAAGGGCCCGGATGAGATGTACCAAAAGGCCCCGCTTCAAGCTGTTGGCCCGGGGTCCATTGGCGGAACAGCAGACGGTCGCCACGCGCGCCGGCCACCGGCAGCGCGATGCCCCAGCCTTCCTTATGCAGATCGTGCAAAGCCGGGCGGCAGTCGATCTCGGACCCTAAGGGCCAATAGCCGGCTATTATAACATGATCCGAACGGCGCTTGATGCGGGCCACTTGGCTCGCCAGAGACGCCGCCGCGGCCTCACCGCGGGCTTGAAACACCTCGTTCCGCGCAGCCAAAGCCCTGCGCCGCAGCTCGATCTTCGCTGCCTGAATCGCCGCCAAAGACACCATGCTGAATGCTCAATACGTGACACGAGCACGAGAACGAAACGCCCCCGAGAGAGTAAGTGGAGCCGCAAAAGCCGTCGGCTACCTGGACCGTCCAATGGGCCAGTGTGATAGGTGGGCGCCATGTAACGAGACCGAAATCCCGTCAGGGACAGCTCCCTAAGTATAGACTATCGCCCCTGGGGTTCACTGAGCCTAACGCACCCCGCAGCTCCACCCCCAATCTAGGGACGTTCCAGGCTGGCGGCAATGTCCTCGATACGTTTGGCCAAAGTGGTCAAAACGCCTGCGGTGCCGGTATCGATCTGGGCCTGGGCGGCCACCGCATCGGCGGTTAGGGTATCAATCTTCTCATTGGCATCAGTCAGTTGGTCGGCAATCGTCAGCGCGATCATCACCATCATCAGGGGTTCATTGATGGATCCGGCCTGCTTCACTAGGTCTTCGGCCTGCTGATCAAGGTAGCGGCCTAAACGTGCGAGATGTGCCTCTTGCCCGTCGTCACAGGCGATCTGGTACTGCCGCCCCCGGATGCTGATGGATACCTGGCCCAAGGCGCTAATCCTTCAACGCCGACCCGAGCCGGCCAATAACATGATCAAGCCGTGCCGAGACGCGCCCCACCGCTTCGCGTAAGATTGCATTCTCGCGTTTGCCAGCCGTCACACTTTCCTCAAGCTTGGGCACGTCGGCCAGCCGGGGCAGATCGGGGCTAAGCTTTTCCGATGCGCGCTCCAGACGCAGCACCGCGCGGTCGAGCTTTTCAAGCGCGGCGGCCACAGGACTGGCAGAGTTGTTTTTTATATCTTTCAACGGAATAGCGCTCATTGCTCGTATTGTGATTGAGCATAGGAGCGAGGCCCTTGAAGAGTCAACACGCACCATGCGCGTGGGCGTAATGTTGCCCTAGGCAAGGGCTTGGCGTGCCTCTATATCTCGGCCCGCATTTTTGGAGCGGCGCGGCGCAAAAAAAGGCCCCCGCATTTTTGTCTGAAGGGACCAGTCCGACCATGAAGATCTCGACCCGGGTTAAGAAAATCCTCGACGGCTACGAAAGCGACAATCCGGGCACCAAGACCAATCTCGCCCGTATTTTGATGCACGGGAAGCTGGGCGGCACCGGCAAGCTGGTGATCCTGCCTGTCGACCAGGGTTTCGAGCATGGTCCGGCCCGCAGCTTCGCCCCCAACCCCGCCGGCTATGAGCCGCACTACCACTGGCAGCTGGGCATCGATGCCGGTCTGTCCGCCTTCGCCGCTCCCTTGGGCATGATCGAAGACGGCGCTTCCACATTTGCTGGCGCAATCCCGACCATTTTGAAGGTCAACAGCGCCAATTCCCTCAGCGTTGAGAAAGACGCCCCCACGCAAGCCATCACTGGTTCGGTGAAAGACGCTCTGCGTTTGGGCTGCTCAGCCATCGGTTACACGATCTATCCGGGCTCGAACGCGGCCTACGACATGATGAACGACCTGCGCGAACTGACCGCCGAAGCCAAAGCCGCTGGCTTGGCTGTCGTTGTGTGGTCGTATCCGCGCGGCAAAGGTGTCACCAAAGACGGCGAAACGGGCTTCGACATCGTGGCCTATGCGGCGCACATGGTCGCGCTTCTCGGTGCGCACATCATCAAAGTGAAGCTGCCGACCGATCACCTGGATCTGCCGGAAGCCAAGAAGGTCTACGAAAGCGCGAACATTCCGCGTTCGACCTTGACCGAGCGCGTGCGTCACGTTGTGCAAAGCTGCTTCGGCGGGCGTCGCATCGTCGTGTTCTCGGGCGGTGGCAAGAAGGGCGAAGACAGCCTGTTCGAAGAAGCGAAAGCCATTCGTGACGGCGGCGGTAACGGCTCGATCATCGGTCGTAACTCGTTCCAACGCCCGAACGACGAAGCGCATGCGCTCTTGGGCAAGTTGATCGACATCTACAAAGGCAAAGACGAGTAATCGTCGTTTTTGTCCGACGGCGCGTTTTCAGGCGAAGTGGGCACCGGTTCGCCGCCTGGAAAACGCGCCAACTTTAAAATTATCGGCATTTTCAGACGCAAAACCGCTTCACACTTTTGCTGAAAATGCCTGATGGGAACCGGTTGGCGTGACAAAAACGACAAATAAAGAATCCGAAAAGATTCGCTGTCGGCTCTATTTACTCACGCCACCCGCAATCCCTGACCTAACAAGCTTCGCCCGTACGCTCGAGGAGACTCTGGCGGCGGGCGATGTCGCATCGGTGCAGTTGCGTCTGAAAGGCTGCGACGATGGGGCGATCAAAGGGGCTGTTAGGGCGCTGATGCCCATCTGCCATGCCAAGGATGTGGCTTTCATCCTCAACGACCGGCCCGATCTGGCCAAACAGCTTGGCTGTGATGGCGTGCATGTGGGGCCGGAAGACGCCTCCTACGACGAAGCCCGCAGCATTGTCGGCCCGGATGCCATGGTCGGTGTCACCTGCCGGGACTCGCGCCACGTCGCCATGGACTTGGCCGAAGACGGTGCGGACTATGTGGCCTTTGGGCCCTTTTTCGCCTCATCGACCAAAGACGTGTCCGACCGCGAGCCTGTGGACCCGGAAATTCTCGAAATCTGGTCCACGACGATAAATGTCCCTTGCGTCGCCATTGGCGGCATTACGGTCGAGAACTGTGAGCCTTTAGTAGCTGCTGGAGCAGACTTCCTGGCCGTGACGAACGGTGTCTGGGGCTACAAAGACGGCCCGGCCGCCGCTGTGAAGGCTTTCAACGCCATTTTCGACAAGGCTGTCGCCTAGTCTGTATTCGGCACGATGGCCGTGGCCAAGGGGGCGAGCGTGAGGCCCGCCAGCTTTAAGTGCGCCCACGCAAACGGGATGCCGATGATGGTGATCGCAAGCGCAATCGCCGTGAGCAAATGGCCCAGTGCGAGCCACCAGCCTGCTAGCACGAACCATAAAATGTTGCCGATGAAACTGAGGGCACCGGGGTCGGTATCCACCACCTTATTGCCGAAGGGCAATAGCGTATAACCGGCGATGCGCAAGGCTGCCGGCGTCCAGGGTAATCCGACGATGGTAATGGCCATAATGGCGGCCGCAATCACCCACCCCAGCGCCATCCACAGCCCGCCGAAAATCAGCCAGAGAATATTGAGAACCAGCGACATTGCGCTCCCCTAAAAAACGAATCTGTTTCAGCCACTTAGAATCTGCTCTTCAGAAATTGATTCAAGTGCGATTGCATTACGTCTTTGATGTCTTTCGCGGCTTGTCTTGCTTCAATTTGGACTGGTTCAATCGCACGTTCGCTTTCACCAGTTTGGCGATCAGACCGAAGGGGATTTTGGCGTCGTAAGGGAACTGCAAATTGCCCTTGGGACCGGCATATTTGGCAGCAAGTTTTTTCAAGCGAGGATCACGCGTGGGCGGGAAGAACCCGATGTGGTTTTTGAAGCCCGCGAAGTACGCAACAATACCGCCTTGCTTGTAGGACGGGATGCGGTAGCTCAAGCCTTCGTCCGCTTTGGGGGCGGCCTTACGCACTGCCGCCCGCACCTTCTTCAGCAGCGCCTGAACCTTGGGCGGGAAACCAGCGATGTATTCCGTAACGAGGTCGGACTTCGTCATTGAGCTTTCTCTTTAAGCTACAGGCGCCCATAAGACATCAGTGATGTCCGACGCATGAGACGCCAACATGACGAGGCGGTCAAAGCCTAAGGCGCACCCCGACGAGACAGGTAAACCCGCATCGAGCGCCGCCAGGAAATCTTCGTCCAAGGCCGGGGCTTCGCCGTACAACTCCTGATGCATTTTGCGGTCGTGTTCAAAGCGGCGGCGTTGTTCGGCAGCGTCGGTCAGTTCGCCAAAGGCATTGGCCAGTTCCACGCCACATGCGTACAACTCGAACCGCTCGGCCACGCGGCTGTCACTGGCTTTGCGCTGCGCCAGGGCCGCCAGGCACGCTGGATACTCACAAAGAATAGTAGGCCGCCCCTCACCTAACCTGTGTTCGATCTTATCCAGCATCACACGGAAAAAGATGTCCTCCCAGGTATCCGATGCCGATGACACGATACCGTTTTGGGCGGCAGCCGCGCGCAGCATATCCGGGTTAGGCATCGCGGCGGTGTGGTCGGCGATGGTGCTCAGCAGATCGATATTGGCGTAGCGCTGAAAGGCTTCAGATACCGTCAGGCGTTCGGGTGCTAATGCGGGGTCACACACCTTGCCCTGCCATTTCAGCAAGCCATCATGCTCCAGCGCGCGATGGGCCGCCTTCGCAACCTTGGCCAACAGGGCCGCGCAATCGTCCATCATGGCCTCGTAGCTAGTGCCCGCCCGATACCATTCCAGCATCGTGAATTCCGGGTGGTGTAAAGGGCTGCGCTCGCCGTTCCGGAACACGCGCGCCATTTGGTAGATTTTGGGCAGGCCCGCCACCAACAGCTTCTTCATGGCGAATTCCGGCGACGTATGCAGCGCGCGCTCCACTGTCGCTTGGCCAAAAGGTTCAGTCAGCGTCGTGGTAAAGGCCCGGATGTGCCGCTCGATCCCACCCGACACCTGCAGAATGGGGGTTTCCACATCCATGAACCCCTCGGCCTGGAAATAGGCCCGCACCGCCTTATGGGCGGCTCGGCGCACCTCTAAAAAGGGTAGCCGGCGCTTTAAC
>JAEUKL010000241.1 GCA_016793005.1 Rhodospirillaceae bacterium
GGCGAACTCGGGGATCGCGCCTGGTACATTCGGGCAGATGTGTTCTATGAAAGCGGCTTCTGGGTCGATTTCAGCCAAGTGGACTACAACCCCGGCGCCTGGAAGGGCAACATCAGGGCCGGCATCGATATCGTGCCGCGCACACTGCTCGAACTGTATGTGACCAACGTCACCAACAACAAACGCCTGCCGTCGGGTTCGACGACGACCGGCCCTGGTGGCAACCGCATTGTCTTTACGGAAGTTTACCAGAAGCGTGAGTTCGGCATTCGCGTTCGCGCCGATTTCTAAGCAGTCATCAGCTTAAAACGAGCCCGCAGGCTTTAATGCCTGCGGGTTTTTTCTTTGCTCAATTAGTTAAGTGAAAACTTTACTATTTGAGGCTGTCGTTTTGTTTGAGCAATAACTTAAATAATAAGGATTCGGACCGATGGCCGCCGCAACTGCACCGATCATTCACAGCACATTCAACATCGACCGCATATTTCATGCGCTGGGGGATCCAACCCGACGCGCGATTTTAGAGCACCTGAGCCATGGCCCGGCGGCCCTATCTATCCTGGCCAAGCCGTTGGACATCACTGTCGCCGCCGTCGTTCAACATGTTCAAGTATTGGAGACCTCAGGCCTCGTTCACACCGAGAAGGTGGGCCGTGTCCGCACGTGCCGTATGGAACCCGCGGGCCTCAGCGCCGCTGAACGCTGGATGCAGGAGCGACGCACCACATGGGAGCGGAAACTCGACCGGTTGAGAGCACTTCTGGGCGAAAATTGAAATGCAGCTCATTTGTGATGCGATGCAGCAAAATTAGGTTTTGGCGTGATGTTTCAAGCGTCTACGTTGAATGAGGCGCTCTACTAATTAATGTGTTGATACATTAATACACGTATAGATATAATTTCACACACAGAGGCTGCGCTCCCATTCCGCGCCTTCTGATAGACAGGCCAGCCGACTGATGTGCTGCCAAGTCTTTTTCCCCGCGAGGTCGCCCCCGGCCTCGCGGGGCTTTTCATTTATGCGTCACGCTGCAAATCTCTGCGTCGCATAGTCTTGCGTTTTCTCAACGCCGGTGTTGGGCTTGCATCGTAGCCTTGAGACACTGCGGACTTGCGTGGAGCATGCTTTGAACCTTTCTGTTTCTACGGTCTCAACGGACCCCTTTGACGATGCGGCTTTTTATCCGCGTCGCCCCGAGGGATGGGCATCAATCATCGCACGGGCCGTCGCGCTGCAACCGCAGTTGCGCAAACGGGCCGCCGCGGCGCGCAAAGCCCGCATGGTTCCGGCCGAAAACATTCGTGCACTCTTTGATCAAGAGTTGCTGCGTCATTACCAGCCCAAGCGTTTTGGGGGGAACGGCGTGCCGTGGGGTGTGCATTTTCACGTGGGCCGCATCCTGGCGCAGGCATGCCCGGCGACCGGGTGGATTAGCTGCGTTGTTGCATCACAGATGCTGTACGCGATCAGGTATGAAGAATCCGCCCTGCGTGAGGTTTTCGCGAAAGGTCACGATGTGTTGATGGGGAATGCGTCAGCGGGGATCAACACATCCGCAACTCCTGTCGAGGGCGGATTTCGCTTGAGTGGGCGTTGGCGGTTTCTTAGCGGGGCCGACCATGTGGATTGGGTGCTGCTGGCCAGCGTTCCGAATATCGGTTCAACCGAAGGCTACATGCTGCTGGTGCCCCGCAACGATTTTGTCATAGACGACACCTGGCATGTGGCGGGTTTGCAAGCCACCGGCAGTAAGGATGTGGTGGTGGACAATGCTTTTGTGCCCAAAGCACGGGCGTTGTCGCTGTCGAATTTTTGGGAACACAGTGCATCGGATGCTCTGCCGGAGGCGGGTGTATTTACAGCGACCCGCGATATTCGCGGGTATGTGGGGTCGGGCATTATGGGGCCGCTGATCGGCATGGCCGAGGGTGCCTTACAGGCCTATGTGGCGATGACCAAAAAGCGGGTGGGCGCGACGACGGCACGAACGGTCGCGGACAGCGAAGTCGTGCAAATTCGATTGGCTGAATCTGCGGCCGAAATTCGTGCCGCGCGCACACTCATGGAGCAGCAATACGTTGTCTTGCGCGAGGCCGGCGAAACGGGGCGCGTATTAGACGCCGCCGCCCAACTGGCTATTGCCCGCGACCGCTCAATTGCGACACGCCTGTGCCTGGATGCGGTGGAGCGTTTAGCGCGCCAAATGGGGGCCGTGGGTTTGTTTGACAGTAACCCTGTGCACGCATTTCATCAGGACTTGAAAGCGGCTGCGGGCCAGATCGCAGTGAATTTCGACCGCAATATGCAGCCGTACGGACAATGGGCCCTAGCTGCGGATAACGCTTAGGTTCCGTACACTGCTTTTATGGATTGCCGCATTGGCCAGAGCCGCAGCCAATCACCAGCGCTGCCGCGCTAACGTATGTGACAATGTCATCGAAATAGCCAGAGCCCGACGAGGCGTTAACGCTCCCGGTGGAGAACACCCGGTCGCCGTCGCCGTTCTCGGGCTGTCCCTGTCCAGTTGTGCCCCCATGCGTGTCAGCCATTTGCGCGGTTGAGTAGGTTGAGTATCCAAACGCGCCGTCTGCGCCATGGCTGACGAGTACATAGGCAAGCGGTGCGGTGATGCTGTTGGTGCCGGTAATGATCGTTGTTGGCGTCGCGTTATCGTTATCCATCACCGATAGCGCGTTGCCGGTAATCTGCGGCATCGCGTTGTCACAGCGGATCAACCCGCGTTGGCCGACCGATTGTGAGCAATCTGCAGATCGGTGGAGGTCTTCGGGGACGCTGTATGTAAACCGGCGCAGCCAGCCGTCGGATGCGATTTCTTCGGAAAGGCCAAGCGTAACCCAGGGGACAGCCCCGGCTGCAGAGGTACAGGTCGTCCCGCAGGTCGATGCATTTGGCAGCTGCTGGCCATTGCTGGTGGTGCCCGTGGGGTCGGCGGGGCAAGGCACGCATCCGTTCTGTACAACGAAGGCCTGGATC
>JAEUKL010000242.1 GCA_016793005.1 Rhodospirillaceae bacterium
TTTAAGAACGCTTTGATGTCATCCAGGGTTACGGTCTGCCCGGCTTTAGGTACGACGGCTACGCACACGCGCTCGCCCAGAATTGCATCGGGCTGGCCGAACACGGCCGATTCCAACACCTTAGGGTGATGCGACAGCAGATTGTCCAACTCATCGGGTGAAATGTTCATGCCGCCGCGAATGATCAGGTCCTTGTGGCGGCCGACAAAGCGGTAGAAGCGTGCCGGTTCGTCGTCGCCGACAATTTCAAACAGGTCACCCGAGCGGAAATAGCCCTCCGCGTCGAACACCTTGGCATTGTCTTCGGGTGATTCCAGATAGCCGTCGAAGACGTTGGGGCCCTTGATCCACAACTCACCGGGAATGTTGCGCTCGGTGACAATCTTATTGGTCACCGGGTCGACGAGCTTGGTTTTAATCCGCTCGGAGATCATGTTCTGCCAGGGAATACCCTCGACCCCAAAGCGCGGGAAGTAAAGGGCGCGGTGTTCCGGATCGGGCACGTCTTCAGCACAACTGACCAGTGACACACCTTCGTTTGATCCAAACGTATTGACGATATCGATGTTGAGCAGGTCTTTGAAGCCCTTCACCATCACCGGCGATAAGGGCGCGCTTCCCGATGCGATGGTGCGTAAGGTTGAAAGATTATAGGCCGCCATAATCTCTTTTTTGGCAAGCAGCATGTTCAGCGCTGCGGGCGGCACGATTGTATATACAACGCGCTCGTCTTGAATCTGTTTCAGCATGATCTGCATATCAAACGGGTGATGCAGCACCAAAGTGCCCCGCGCATATAGCCACACATACAAGAAGCCGCTGATGGCGGCCATGTTGACGAACGGGAAGGGGTTAAGCAGCACATCCGCGTCATGCAGATGCACGGCATCTTGCACGGCGCGTGTTTGGTTTTGCCAGTGGTTATGGCTGCGCGGCACACCCTTGGGCTTGCCGGTGGTCCCCGACGTCCAGCAGACCGTGTAGATGTCATTGCCGGAAATATTTAAGGTTTTCACATATTCGGCGGCGGCTTTCTCTGCACTCGGATTTTCAATCGTATCGTCGATCGTCCCAATGCCCTTGTCGGTGTTGGGTCCGAACGCCAAAATTTGCAGGTCAGGGAAAGAGTCGTGGTGTGTCTTGGCAAAGTTCTCTTTCTTGAACTGTGTAATGGCAATAAGAAGCTTCGGGCGTAACACGGCCAGAATTTGCTGCAACTCGTGGCGGCCATACTGCATCGGGGCCGGGCTGATGATGGCGCCCAGGCGTGCGGCCGCTAGATAAACCAGCAGAAGCTCGGCGATGTTGGGCAGTTGCACTAGAAGCTTGTCGCCTTGACGGACGCCAGCCGCATACAGAGCAGCGACAACGCGCGCGACTGCCGTGCTGGTTTCTGTGTACGTCAGCCGGCGCTGCGGACCAAAAGCAATGTCAGGGCGGTTCGGGGCATCGACCAAGGCCGTCCGTGCCGGCACTTCGGCAGCGACCTTGTCGAAAAATTGCGTGATGGTGTCGTCGGTCCACCAGCCTTTGGCGGTGTATTCGGCAATGGCGGCTTTTGAACTGGTTTGCACGGCGGTAGGCCCTCCCGGATCGGGCAGCGGGTATCCCGCCCGAGTAACTTGCATAAGAAAACTAATGCGTCTGGGCGAACGGCGTCAAGAACAGGTGCATTGCAATAACAATCACAGATGCTTGTTTAGGTGCTTAGGTCTTAAGCCCGTTTCCACGTCAATTCATGACGCCGCGTGCCTTTATTGGCTTCCAGCGTTTCATCGGCGCTGAGGATGAGATGCCCATCCTTGAACTGCACATGACGTACCTGCTCGGTGCCAATCATGTTGGGGTTTAAGGCTGTGGTGACCGTGTGAACAACCGTGTCGCCGTCCACACGCCAAGGCCCGACGTAGTGAAAGTAGCTATCGAAGGCGGCGGCTTTTTCGGCATTGGGGCGTTTGCGGATATCATCGCTGGGAAAGCGAACGCGTTTGCCGGCAGATATGACCGCCGACATGATTCCGT
>JAEUKL010000262.1 GCA_016793005.1 Rhodospirillaceae bacterium
TCCAAGCCTGATGTTCTCGTAAGGAATGAAGCCGAAAACCGAATCATAGCCTGTGGTGCGCGGGCTTAAGCCGATGAAGGAAACATTTTCGTGCAGGAACAGGCCCGGCGCATCATCGTGATAAAAGCGCATGACTTGGTGGCGTAGCTCAAGCGCTTTCTTCGGGTCGGCCTCGATCCACGCCGCATCGATGACGGGCTGGATCTCCTGATTGCAATACCATGGTCCGGTTTTGCGGCATGAACTCATGATCGTCATTTGCATGGAATCCAATGTCGGATACGAGCCCCACTGTAACGTGAAGGCATCGGCCTCGAACCGTCCGCGTACAAAGTCGGTGAGAAACTGAATCACGCCCTTCTGGCGCACTTCCACTTTCACACCCACGCGCGCCAAGTCATCGGCGATGCGTTGCACGATTAAAATACTATTTGTGCTGCCGGTGGCAGTCTCAAGCGTCATGCCGAAGCCGTTGGGATGGCCAGCCTCGACCAGAAGCTTTTTCGCCGCCGCCGGATCGAAGGGATAAGGCTGAATGCTCGGATCATAACCAAAGGATTCTTTAGTGGTCGGCTGGCTGGACAAGGGTGTCTCGCCGTTCAAAAGCACATCGACGATACTTTTGCGGTCTACGGCCATGTTGAGCGCGCGGCGCACACGCACATCAGCCAACGGAGATTCGGGTTTGTTGAGGAAGTTGAAGAACACGGCGGCGGCGGATGCTTCGCCCGCGCGCACAACCGTGCCGCCGTAATCTTTCACCGTGCTGAAGTCTTCCGGCGGCAGTTGGTAGACAACATCCAGACGATCAGACAAATAGGCCTGCAAGCGCGAGGGAATGTCTGTCAGCAGCAGCCACTCAATCCCGTCGATCTGCGGCTTGCGCCACGAGCCGCGATTGGCCGAGAACAGAATCCGCCCCGGCTCCCAACTGTCGGCCAGGAACGGCCCCGTGCCCACCGGCTTCTCTGAGAACGCCGTCGCGCCTAACTTCTGCCACTGCTCGGGCTCGACAATCAGCAATACCGCTGCATAACGCGGGAAATACGGGATCGGCACTTTGGTGGTAATCTCCACCGTGTGTTTATCGATAGCCTTGGCACCCGCCAGGAACGGCATGTCACGGCGCACACCTTCGGTCGCGGGGCCGGGGGCCACCAGGTATTCCACGGCATGCACCACAGCGCCTGCATCGAACTTATTGCCGTTGGAGAAACTGATATCGTCGCGCAGTTTGAAGCGCCATGTCAGCGCATCAACAGCTTCCCATGATGTGGCAAGGCTGGGGGATAGCGAGCCGTCCTTATTCAGTTTGGTCAGAGCATCGAAAATGCCGCTGTTCAGGATGATGGCCGGCGTCTGGATGTTCGCGTAGGCATTGCCTTTCTCGGGCGGGAATCCGCCGATCGCGACGCGCAGGATTTTTTTCTCGCCAGCGGCCTGCGCCATGCGGGGTAACGGTGTGGCAGCGACACCCGCGCCGGCCATGAACAGTCTGCGGCTTAAATCCATAAGTATGCGTCCCGATTTAATTCTCTGAACTGACTTTCACGGCGGTCTCATAAGCATCCGCGGTGTCGTTGCGCGCCACGTCCTCGGCTTCTTCCTGGAAGATATAAAGGACCCGCTCCAGAAATTCCTGGCGGGTGCGTTCGCGGGCATCGGCGCGGGCCGGATCAGGGATATATGTTTCAATCTCGCGCGCCAACATGATGCCTTTCTTCTCGGCGATGGCTTCCACGGTATCGATGCGGTCACGCAACACCGACACCTCCGTAATTAAAGCCATCATCATCGCCATCATCCGGTCGTTGGCCGGATCATCGAAGAATGAAGGGCGGTGGCCTTTGGCGGTTTGCGGCACATGAATTTTTGCAGACTGGTTCATAGCGACGCTCCTTATTTCCGGCCCGTGATCAACAAGAATCCCGGCACCGCAGATTTCAACTGCGCGGGTGATTGCGATGTGACCGGCATATGCTCCATGGGCTCGGAATCAAGTTTCACGCTGCCCTTGGGCCAGCCGGCACTTTCCGCAACCTTCTCCAGGTCCATGTCGCGGTAGGTGGACCAGAAGGGCTCGTTGTTATTGTAGGTCTCGGCGTCGAACACAATTTGGCGCCACAGATCCAGCGATGCGAATTGATCGACTTCCAGGTGCACCATCAGCCCGCCCGGTTTTAAGAGGCGGCGGGTTTCGGCCAGAATGCGCGGTAGGGCCGTGCGCGAGGTTTCATGGAACAGAATATTGGAGATGACGAGATCGAACGATTCATCGGCGAAATTCGTTTTTTCCGCATTCTGCTGGCTGAAATGTACCTTCTTGCCCATGGATTCCGCGCGCACATGGGCATAGCGCAGCAACGCCGCGCCTAAGTCGATGCCGTGCACTTCGGCGTCGGGGAACGCATCGGCCAGAGGCACCGTGTTATTGCCGGTCGCGCAGCCCATATCGAGAATGCGCGTGGGTTTGAAATCCGGGTATACGCGCTTTAAGTGCCGCGCAATGGATTGGCCCAGGCGGTCACCATATGCGCCGCCGCGCCCGCTGCCATAGATATAAGAGCCCTGCTCGTAAATCGCGCCCGCAGCCACGTCGCCATCGCCCAGGTCAGTAGTATAGCCGCCCGGCATACAATGAATATCCAGGCTGTCGATGTAGCGCGGAATCTGCAGATTGGGGTCCAGCGTCAGGGTGCCCAGTTTCGCCTTGGTTTCCTTGGCCCGTGTGACCAGGTCGCTGATCTGGCGTTCGAGGGCGTATGTCACCGAGGCCCACATCAACTCCTGGGCCGAGCGCTGAATGCTTAAATGCGCCTGGTAGAACGTATCTTTGCGCATTTCCTTGCGGGCTTCGTGCCGGTCCTTGAAGCTGCGGCCGTGCTCTTTTTCGAACTTCGGCTTCACGCGCTTTTCGAACACCACCCGGCTGCCGGCCGATAACTTGCGGATGACAGTTTCGCGCAAGGTTCGCTGAAATGACTGGCGCGAACGGTCGTCGTGAGACCATTCAGGCGTTATGCCGTGGGGCGCAAGGGGCGGGGGCACAAGCATGGCGGAGTCTCCTTAAAAGGATGCGAAAGGGGGGCGAGCGAATTCATCTTCTCTTTATAACCTTTCTGAGCGTATCATAATCAACGCCAGCGCCAAGACCCGGAGACTACCTATGACTTTACCAAACAATCTGATTGACCGCGGTAAGGTGGGAAACACCCCTGCTTTATTGTCGCGCGCCGATGAAACGTACGCGGATTTCATGCGCGATACCCGCAACCTGCTATTGCACGAACCCTTCCGGCAGATTTCCGCTCTGGCCGAAGGGGAATTGAAAAAGAACGGCGTCGAACTGGCGCTTGATCATGGCGTGATCGACAAAGTGCGTGAGGTCTCGCGCAATGTGCCTGAAATGGCCACGTTCCTGCGGGTCAAGCGTAGCGCGCAGGAAATCTACAAACAGCGCATTATCGAGTCGTACAACACCCAGAAAGACGACTTTATCCGTAAAATCGAAGCCGCCGAGAAGCGCGGCCCCGGCACGCTGACCTACGATCCTGATTTCATTTACCCGGCGTACGCGACTGTCGAGATTCACATTCAGCCTGATGGCTACACAGGCCATCCGCTGGCGGGTCTGTACTACGACTATGGCACCTCGGTATTCTTTGGTGACGGCGGCAAGGACGATGTGTTGCACAAGCAACTCGCGGCCAAGTGCGCGACCCCAAAGGACGGCAAGGTTACGCGCATTCTGGATGTGGCGACCTCCATCGGCCAGTTGGCGTGCGAACTGAAGAAACGCTTCCCCGATGCAGAGGTGCACGGCATCGATATTTCTTCGGCTATGCTGCGTTATGCCCACTGGCGCGCGCTGGAGCAGAACACCGAAATCCACCTCAGCCAGATGGCCAGTGAGGATATGGAGTTTGAAAACGGCTCTTTTGATCTCATCACCTCACACTTGCTATTCCATGAAATTCCCGTCCCGGTGATCAAAAAGACCTTAAGTGAAATCAGGCGTTTGCTGCGTCCGGGCGGCACCTACGTGATGTTCGACTTCCCGACGGCCACCCCCCAATCCCCCGGCTACGGCGGATTTGCAGGCCTTATGGACGCCGCCGACAACGGCGAGCCCTATGCGTATGGGTTCGTGAAATGCGGAATCGAGGAGCTTCTGGAGGAGGCGGGCTTAAAACTCCGCTCCCACGACAAGGCCGAGATCGCCAAAACCGGTCGCGTCTGCGACGCGGTTTAATCGGGGTCTATCGCCGCCCGCGTGTGTCGCCTATCGCTCCAGGTGTGTTCCGGGCGTGCGACGCACTCGGCTCTGGGCGTGCGACGTCTTTCGGTTTCGGGCGTGCGACGCCACATAACTTTATGTACGAAGCGAAACGATTAACTCCTGTGGCGTCTTCGGGGGAAAAGACTTTTTGTCTGGCCCGCACTTCAGCCTTGCAGCCCCGGGTTTTGCGTGATTTTAGAGCGCTTTCTCCTTAATATATGTGCGGGGAGTCGGGATCTGGCTTTGGTGTTTTTGCACATGGTCAGTGCCCGGATCGGAAAGGACATCTAATATGAATTTACAGACCGGCCCTGGCCGCGGCTCTGAACCCGCGTCTGGTCAGGCGTCCCAGGCCGAGCGCCAATCCGTTGTCGTGCGCTTTGCGGGCGATTCGGGCGACGGTGTGCAGCTTCTGGGCTCGCAGTTCAGTCAGGAAACGGCATTGGCCGGAAATTCCCTGGCCACGTTCCCGGACTTTCCGGCCGAAATCCGCGCGCCCACGGGCACGACCTATGGCGTGTCGGCGTTCCAGATCAATTTCGGCAGCCGCGTGATCAAAACCGCCGGCGATCAGCCCGATGTCCTGGTGGCGTTCAACCCGGCGGCGCTGAAGGTGAATCATAAAATGCTGCGCAAAGGCGGCATCGTGATTCTGGATTCGGGCGCGTTCAAAGACAAAGACATCAAACGCGCCGAGTGGGATTCGGATCCGCGCACCAATGGCGCGCTTGCAGACTTCCGCGTGATTGAGATCGACATTTCCGCGCAAGCCCTGGAATGCGCCAAACCCTTTGGCGTGTCGCAAAAGGAAGCGCTGCGCACCAAGAACATCTGGATGCTGGGCTTGGTGTCGTGGATGTACGATCACGACATCTCGGGCATCATCGAAAGCTTAGAGAAGAAATTCGGCGCCGATGATCCTGTGGGCAAAGCCAACGTGGCTGCCATCAAAGCCGGGCATGCTTACGGCGATATCCACGAAATTTCCGGCGAACTCGGGCCCGTGCACTTCGCGGCCGTCGAGCATCAGAAAGGTGAGTACCGTCTGATCTCGGGTGCGGAAGCGCTGTCGTGGGGGTTGGTTGCCGGCGCGCAACTGGCCAGCGTTGAAGCCGTGCTGGCGTCGTATCCCATTACGCCGTCGTCACCGGTGTTGCACATTTTGGCGAAGCTGAAACAATTCGGTATCACCACTTTCCAAGCGGAAGATGAAATCGCTGCCTGCTGTGCCGCGCTTGGCGCGTCGTTCGGCGGCAAGCTTGGGATCACTGCATCCTCGGGCCCCGGTATTGCGCTCAAAACTGAAGCGATTGGTTTGGGGATTTCGACCGAACTGCCGTTGGTGATCGTGAACACGCAGCGCGCGGGCCCCTCAACCGGCATGCCGACCAAAACCGAACAATCGGATTTGTACCTGGCCGTGTGGGGCCGCAATGCCGATGCGCCGATCCCGGTTGTGGCCTCGCGCTCGCCCGGTGATTGTTTTGATGTGGCCATCGAAGCCGTGCGCCTGGCGACGAAGTACATGACGCCGGTGATGATCTTGTCGGATGGTTACATCGCCAACGCCGCCGAGCCGTGGCGCATTCCGTCGATCAAAGACTATAAGCCGTTCCCGGTGAAATTCCGTGAAGACCCCAATGGCTACAATGTCTACATGCGCGATGAGAAAACGCTGGCGCGTCCCTGGGTGAAACCCGGTACGCCCGGGCTTATGCATAGAATTGGCGGCATCGAGAAAGACTCGCTGACCGGCAATATCTCGTACGCCGACACCAAT
>JAEUKL010000278.1 GCA_016793005.1 Rhodospirillaceae bacterium
TATTTGGGCGAAGATTATTCACCCCGAACTTCCCCATGCGCGTATGGCCGTATATTCGGCAGCCCTTCACAAAGGCACGCGCGGTGAAGAGGTGACGCCGGAATTAAAACCGATCCTGGATATGGTGCAGGCCGCTGCGGCCATGAACGTTGTGGTCATCGACCCGCGCAGTGATCGCGGCATGTCTGAAGTCTATCGGTCGTCGCGCGTGCATCTTTATCCCAGCTTCTCGCAGGATATCGCCTGTTGGACGTTGCAGGAATCGCAAGCCTCCGGGTTGCCGGCCGTGGCGCGTATGGTGGGCGGTGCCGCCGAGCATATCATCAACGGCGAGACAGGCTTCCTGGTGCCCGATGCGTCGGCGTTTGGGAATGTGGCATTGCAAATTCTGCAAGACGACAACGTCTATAAAAACATGAGTGCAGCGGCCGCCGATGTGGCGCGGCGGCGCACGTGGGACATGGTGGCAGCCGACTTCGACAGCCTGGTTGCGAGGCTGGCGCCAGCGACGCCGTGAAAATCCTGTTCATCACCTGGACCCGGATCGGGGACGGCGTGCTCTCCACCGGGCTTCTTCATGAACTGACACGCCGCCATCCGGGGGCAGAGATCACCGTCGTGTGCGGCCCGTTAGCGCAAACACTTTTCGCAAATGTGCCGGGTTTGAAGCGCATCATCGCGTTGCGCAAACGTCCCCTCAATGCGCATTGGTTCACGCTGTGGCGGCAGGTGGTGGGCGAAAAATGGGATTTGGTGATCGACCTGCGTCGTTCGCTGACCAGTTATTTTATTCGCGCCGAAGATCGCCGCATTCTGGGCGCGACGGATACCACGCAGCATCGTGTGGCGTGGCTGCCGTCCTTGATCGATATACAAGCACCGCTTGATCCTTACCTGTGGATCGACGAGGCACAGCATGCCCGGGCTACGGCACTGCTGCCCGACGGCGCCCCGGTTCTGGCGATTGCGCCCATTGCCGCACGGCCCGAGAAAACCTGGTCCGATGAGAATTTTGCACGGCTCGTAAGGCAACTACTGGCGCCGGATGGCATATGTGCCGGATGGCGTGTGCTGCTGGCCGCAGGACCTGGCGAAGAAAAGCAATTTCCCGCGCTGGTCGCTGCTGTGCCGCCTGATCGCCTCACCGTCATGACCGATCAGCCAGATTTGTTGGTGGTTGCGGCGGCGTTGCAACGCTGCAGGCTTTATATCGGCAATGATTCGGGGCTTACGCATTTATCAGCGGCAGCCGGTGTCGCCACCATGGCGTTGTTTGGTCCCACTAATCCCAGTCATTTCGGCCCCTGGGGTGAGCAGGGCCGCGTGGTTGAAGCGCCCGCGGTAAATGGCGCACGGCTGATGGCGAATTTAAGTGTTGCGGCGGTTGCCGCGGCCGTCGCAGAAATGATTCACCATACGCACGCTGCATAGTATGATGCGGCCTGTCTGTCGTTAGGCAGTCAGTCGTTAGGCAGTCTGTCGTTAGAACGTAAGGCCCGCGCGTGAAAATTGTTCATATCACGTCCAGCACAGGGATCGGCGGTAATGAAGCGCAGTTCGAGCGTTTGATTACCGCCTTGCACGCTGCCGACGTGGGCCAGCGTGTGATTGTTCCGCCCAGCAGTGCTCATGGCCAGCGCCTGAAGACGGCCGGTGTTGAAACCATCAACATCGAATTACCCGGGACGTTCGCGTTCCTGGACCGCCGCAAGATCAACGCCGAACTGAAGCGCTACACACCCGATATCGTGCTGTCGTGGACGCCAACTGCCAGCGCTTTGGTGGAGCGGGGTGGCTATGTCCACCTGGGTTTGGCTCCGCTGGTGTTTGACCCGCAAAGACTTGCATCGTGCGACGTATTGCTGGCGCCATCCCAGGCGCGGGCCGAAACCGCCATTACCAATGGCTGGAACACCGACGCGGTGCATGTAATGCCGCGCCTGCCGTCGACGACCTTGTACAAGGACACCGTCAAAATCTTCGACCGCAAGAAGCTGTTTACCCCGGCCACGGCGCGCCTGATTTTCACGGCAGCACGCTTGGATGAAAACAAAGGTATTGCCGACGTGATGGTTGCCCTGTCGCGGCTGTCGAGTGTGTACTTGTGGATTGCGGGCGATGGGGCGGACCGCGCGGCGCTTGAAAATCGCGCTTATGAGCTCGGCATTAAACCACGGGTGCGCTTTTTGGGGTGGCAGGATGATATCCGGCCATACTTGGCTGCCGCCGATGCCTTTGTGTACCCGGCCCGTCAGGAAGATTTGGGGGACGCTATTGTCGAAGCCTGGGCGGCTGGCGTGCCGGTGGTTGCCGCCGACAGTTTGGGGCCGGGGCTCTTGGTGAAACACCAGGAGAATGGCGTGCTGGTCCCTGTGGGCGATCCGCAAAGCCTGGCAGAGGCCATTAAATTCATGCTGATCGAAAGTGATGCACCCAAGGCCATGGCGGCGGCGGGTCGCGCGGCGTATTTGCAATCGTTCCAGCCCGAAGACTTGATAAAGCGCTATCTCGCGTTCTTTCAAAGCCTGACATCACGCCCGTCGATGTCGGCCAACCCTTAAAGCATCTTATGTGCGGCATCGCCGGCGTGATGATGCGTGGGGGGCAGCCGCCATCCCGCGATACTTTGCAAGCGCTCGCGCTGGCATTGCGCCATCGTGGCCCTGATGGGCAGGCCGTGCACGTTCACGGCGCGACAGGCTTGGTGCACGCGCGCCTTGCGATCGTTGATTTGCTTGGTGGCGCTCAGCCACTTATATCTGCCGACGGCGTGGCGTTGATTGCCAACGCCGAAATATACAATGACCTCGATTTACGCCGCGAGATGCACGATGTGTCGTTTGCAACGGGCTCGGACTGTGAAAGCCCCTTGCATCTCTATCGCAAAGTCGGTGACGTATTTGCCGAGCGGTTACGCGGCATGTACGCCATCGCCATCTCAGATTCTGCACAACGCCGTCTGATCTTGGCCCGCGATCCCTTTGGGATTAAGCCGCTGTATTACGCCGAAACACCCGATGGAGTGTGCTTTGCCTCGGAGCCGCAGGCCTTGATTGCGGCAGGCTTGGTTGTGCCCAGAGTTAACGCC
>JAEUKL010000346.1 GCA_016793005.1 Rhodospirillaceae bacterium
GCAAAACGGCGGCTACGTGACAGACGTGGCCTATGTGGCCGAATTTTACGGCGATCACGCCCCTGCGCACATCAACATGACGGCCGCCGCCGCCGGCCACCGCCCGCGCCCGTTGGACGGCGACTTCACGTGGTGCGACTACGGCTGCGGCAACGGCATTACCGCGAACATTCTGGCGGGCTGCTTCCCCAAGGCGCACTTTTACGGGGTGGATTTTCTGCGCCAGCACATCACAACGGCCGAAACACTGGCCGTGCGCGGTGGCTTGGACAACGCCACGTTCCTCTGCAAAGGCTTTGCCGATTTAACCGCCGACGACATCCCCCCACTCGACTTTGCCGTCATGCATGGCGTGCTGAGTTGGATCGACGAACCCACCCGCAACGCCGTGCTGGACGACGCCGCCAAGCGCTTAAAGCCCGGCGGCATGCTGCTCACCGGCTGTAACGCGATGCCGGGCTGGTCAGCCAAGATCCCGTTGCGCAACATGATCTATTCGTTGACCCAGGATAACGTGAGTTCCCTGGAACGCGCGCGTGTAGGCCTGACCTGGGCCAAGAAAATGAAAGACGCGCAGGTTAAGTACTTCCGCGACAACCCGGCGCTGGCTGAGGCGATTGACCAGCTTGATAAGCTGGACCCGCGCTACATGGCGCACGAGTACTTCAACCAGCATCTGCGCGCGTTTTATTTCGCCGAGTTGCGTTCGTTGATGGAACCGCGCGGACTTAAGTTTGCGGGTTCTGCAACCGTGTTCCTGAACATGGTCGACCTCGCGGTCCCTCAGGCGCTGTATGACGATTTCCGCAACATTACCAGCCGTGCCGAACTGGAAGCCAAACGCGATTTCATCCGCAACGAAACCTTCCGCCGTGATGTGTGGGTGAAAGGCGACCAGATTAAAAGCGAAGACGAGTGGATGGAGATTAATCTGCCGCAAATCTTCGGCACGCTGAAACCATTAGACCTGATCGACAAAGCTGTGGCGTTTGGCGATGTGCAACTGTCGTACGAAGGCGAGCCCTTTGAAGAACTGATGACGGCGGTTTCCAGCCGCGGCATCAGTGTCGCGAATATGGACCAGGTTCCGGGCATCGACGCCCTTTCACCCATGACCCGGGTGGATGCGGCGCGCCTGATGATCGCAGGCGGTGATATTGTGTCGTTTGCGCGGGAGACGCAGCCCGCAAAAGCAGGCAACACGTATTCCATTCCCGTCATCAACCGCGGCATGATCAAAGAATTGGCGCTGAAGCTGCCGAAAATTCCGTTGGCCGCGGTGCATGCGGGTACGGGCATTGAAATGCCCAATATCGACGCGATTTTACTGCTGGCCTTGGTCGACAAAGGCAAAGCCGGCGCGGTCGCGCAGGCTCATAAAGTTCTGACGGCCGAGGCGGGCGACGTGGTGATCGGCGGAAAGACGCTCTCAAAGCCCGAGATCGAAGCGTTCTTAAGCCAGCGCTTAAAAACGCTGGAAAGCGTGTGGCTGAACAAGCTGATTGAAATTGGCGTGATCAACGTCGAAAGCTAAGGCGATCATGTCGGAGTACCGCCCCCTTCCTCCTGCTGCGCGCCGCCTGAACGAGGCTGCGCAAATTCTCAGCTCGACTTCACTTATTTTATCAGTGGCCGTGGTGGGCTTTATTTTCTTTTTCGGCTCGGAAGATACGGCGGGATACCGGTTCGACAACAAGCATGGCTGGGCCTATTTGGGCGACCGCACCATGCCCGACGAATATGAATTCCGACTGTTGCCCAACGATCAAGCGGCGCGCATCGACAAAGGTGTGGTGGTGCAAAAGCGCGAGGGGGCCGTGTTCCTGCGGCCCGAGCCCTACTATCCGTTTTATTCCGTCCTCGGCACGTGGTTTGGGTTTGACCGCGATGCCGCCGTGAAAGGCCTGGTGCCCTCGGGGAGCTGCGCGCGCGTGAATGCGTTGACCAAGACCGGCCTGGACTCGCTGTGGATTCACATCACGATTGTGGACGATGCAGAGTGCGGTGGCCCACGCCCCGAACCTGCACCCCCTGCACCGCCTGTTGAAGATGCCCCGGCTGAGGAAAGACCGGCTGAGGAAGCACCAGCACTACCACCGGCGACGGACCAGGCACCCTCCGATGCTGCAGCCGATGCGCCGGCTGCCGACGCGAAGCCGAATTAAGAATTCTCTTTCAACACTTCGCCTGCCAGATACAGCGAGCCGCAGATCAGCACGCGGAAGCGCCCAGTAGCGGTTGCTTTGATGCGCTCGACTGCCGCAACGACTGTGTCCGCAACACCGGCATTGGGAAAATTCACGCGGCTTGCCGCGGCGCTTAAATCCACAGGTGTATAAGCCGCGGCGTGGCCGGGCACCGGCACCGCAGTGAACGACGCTGCCCGTGGCGCTAAGTGCGCCAAGAAATCCTCAGCGGCCTTGGTCGTCAACATACCAGCCACCACATGCAACGGCTGATCAGTCCAATACTCATCAATAAGTGCGGCCAGCACCCGGCCCCCGCCTTCGTTATGGCCGCCGTCCAGCCAGGCTTCACAGGCCCACGACAGAGCCGTGACGATGGGACCTTCCTTCAGTTTCTGCGCGCGCGCAGGCCAGTAAATATTGCGGATGCCGCCCCGCAACCCAAACGCCGGAATGGCAAAACCCGATTGCTCCAGCGCCGCCAGCGCAAGGCCGATGTTTTGATGCTGGTGGCGGCCCAATAAATTGGGCTCGGGCGTTTTCCAGGTTTCACGCTGGCCCGTAAAATTCAGGCCACCCCGGTCATCCGACGCAATGCGCCAATCATGCTCTTGGATTTTCAGGACAGCGCCCACACGGCTGGCCGTTGCCGCCAGCACATCAAGGACACTGGAATCTTGCGCCACCGTCACGCACGGCACGCCTGCTTTCATGATGTTGGCTTTTTCCTGCGCGATCTTGGGCAAGGTATCCCCCAGGTACTGCATGTGATCCATCGAGATGGAGGAAATGGCCGTCACCAAAGGCTTTGCAATCACATTGGTCGCATCGAAGGTGCCGCCTAAACCTGTTTCCAGCAGCACGGCATCGGCGGGGATGCGGCTAAACGCCATAAAGGCCACAGCGGTCGTGACTTCGAAGAACGTGATGGGTTTGCCTGCGTTGGCGTCTTCCACGTGGCGCAGAAGCTCGGCCAGCAGCCCCTCGTCCACCAGAGACCCCACCAATCGAATTCGTTCAGCAAAGCGGACCAGATGCGGCGATGTATAAACGTGGACTTTGTAGCCGCTGGCTTCCAGCACTGCGCGCATGGCCGCGATGGTGGACCCTTTGCCGTTGGTGCCCGCAACGTGAATAACGGGTGGCAAGCGATGATGCGGGTTACCGAGGTCCGACAGCAGCCGATTCATGCGGTCGAGCGACAAGTCGATCAGCTTGGGGTATAGCGCCGTAAAGCGCTCTAACGCTTGCTGAACGTCGGGATTATCGGCGGCGGTGTCGGTCATCGGCACCTCAGCGCCACTCATCAGAGTGAATAAAAATTAGAGTGGACGAAGTGTTTAGTCCTTATCGTCATACGCCATGTCCGGGACCGTTGGGTCCGGCGGCGTTTGCGTGCGGTCTTCAGCTTTACGGCGACGCGCCGACGGCGACAAGTTCACCACATCGGCGGCCGGGTTCTTTTGCAACAGCAGGCTGATCAACTGGATCAGCTTTGCGCGCAGGTCATGGCGGTGCACCACCATATCGACCATGCCGTGTTCCATCAGGTACTCGGAGCGCTGAAAGCCTTCCGGCAGTTTCTCGCGAATAGTCTGCTCGATTACACGCGCACCGGCAAAGCCAATGATCGCGCCAGGCTCAGCCAGCGCCACATCGCCCAACATGGCGAACGAAGCCGTAACCCCGCCAGTGGTGGGATCGGTCAGCACAACGATATACGGCAAACCTTTGTCGCGCACTTTGTCGACGGCAACCGTCGTGCGCGCCATTTGCATCAATGACAAAATGCCTTCCTGCATGCGTGCGCCACCCGATGAGGGCAGCACGATGAGTGGCGATTCCTGCAACACAGCCAGTTCGGCCGCGGCAATGAGGGCTTCGCCAACGGCGACGCCCATGGAGCCGCCCATGAAATCGAATTCGAATGCAGCCACGACAGCGTTAATGCCGCCCATGGTGCCGTGCGCCACGACCACGCCGTCTTTCAGGCCGGTTTTGGCCTGGGCGTCTTTCAAACGCTCGCTGTAGCGCTTGCGGTCTTTGAAGCGCAACGGATCGGGCGCCACCGTGGGCTGCTCGATCTCGGTCCACTGCTCATTATCAAACAGCATCTTCAACCGCATACGCACCGGCATACGCAGATGATGGCCGCAGTGAATACAAACGCGCAGATTCTTTTCCAGCTCGCGGTGGAAAATCATCTCGCTGCACTTGGGGCACTGCGCCCACAGATTGTCGGGCACCTCTTTCGGGCGCACTAACTTTTGAATTTTAGGACGGACGAAATTGGTCAGCCAATTCATCGCGTTTATCTCCTGGCCTAATTAAGGCAGACAGCGCAAGTTTAACGCACGCCTGCCGCTAAATCTTTAACAAAGCGGTGGACATCGGCGGCCACCGCATCCGGGGCCGTACCGTTCTTTTGGGATGATTGCGCCACCACCTCGACAATCGCCGAGCCCACCACCGCCGCATCGCACAGCGCGGAAATGGTCTTGGCTTGAGCAGGCGTTTTAATGCCGAAACCGACCGCAATCGGCAGCTTGGTATGCGCGCGCAGGCGCTTCATGGCTTGTTTGACCGAGTCCTCTTCCGCCGACTTCGTGCCCGTCACACCCGCAACGGCCACGTAATACACAAAGCCCGAGGCATTGTTTAAAATTGCAGGCAGCCGCGCATCGCTGGATGTGGGGGCCGTCAGGAAGATCATGTGCAGACCATGCTTGTTCAGCGCAGGCAGCAATTCACCGGCTTCCTCGGGCGGCAGATCGACGATGATTACGCCGTCGGCACCCGCAGCCACGGCTTCTTTGGCAAACGCATCGCCGCCATAGCGATAAATCGGATTGTAGTAGCCCATCAGCACAATGGGCGTATCCGCATCTATTTTACGAAACGCCGCAACGCTTGCGAAAATATCCTTCAGGCCAATGTCGTGCTTCAGCGCGCGCTGGCTCGAAAGCTGAATGGCCGGACCGTCGGCCATGGGGTCGGAAAAGGGCACACCCACTTCGATCACATCAGCCCCGGCCGCCGGCAGACCATTCAGGATTTTCTGGAACGTCGCCATATCCGGGTCGCCAGCGGTAACGAACGTCACCAGCCCGGAACGGCCTTGCGCCTTTAATGCATCAAAACGTTTGGTGATACGGGACATAGGCGTGCAATTACATCTTGGTGCCAAGCGCGTCAGCGATGGCGAACACATCTTTGTCGCCGCGGCCCGACATGCACACCACCATCAAGTGATCCTTGGGCAGCGGGGGCGCAATCTTCAACACGTGGGCAATGGCGTGGGCACTTTCCAAAGCCGGGATGATGCCTTCCAGTTTCGAGCAGATCTGGAACGCTTCAAGCGCTTCATCGTCGGTGGCCGACACATACTGCACGCGCTTCACGTCGTTCAACCACGCGTGTTCAGGCCCAATGCCCGGATAGTCGAGACCCGCCGAAATGGAATGCGCGTCTTGAATCTGGCCGTTTTTGTCTTGCAGCAAATAGGTGCGGTTGCCGTGCAGCACGCCGGGCTGACCACCCGTAAGTGAGGCCGCGTGAGCACCCGTCGGAATACCGCGGCCCGCCGCTTCAACGCCAATGATCTTCACCGACGCATCATCCAGGAACGGATGGAACAACCCGATGGCATTCGAGCCGCCGCCAATGCAGGCGACCACGGAATCAGGCAGCCGGCCTTCGGCCTCTTGCAGTTGTTCCCGCACTTCGTCGCCGATGACCGATTGGAAATCGCGCACCATGGTCGGGTACGGATGGGGGCCAGCAGCAGTACCGATGCAGTAATAGGTCGTATCAACGTTGGCGACCCAATCGCGCAGCGCTTCGTTCATGGCATCTTTTAAAGTGCCCGTGCCCTTTTCGACCGGGAAGACTTCCGCACCCAGCAGCTTCATACGGAACACGTTGGGCTTCTGACGCTCGATATCCTTGGTGCCCATGTACACGACGCACTTCAAACCAAAGCGCGCGCACACGGTGGCGGTTGCAACACCGTGCTGACCGGCACCGGTTTCAGCGATGATGCGCTTCTTGCCCATGCGCAAAGCCAGCAAGATTTGGCCCAGGCAGTTGTTGATCTTGTGCGAGCCGGTGTGATTCAGTTCTTCGCGCTTGAAGTAGATTTTCGCGCCACCCAGGTGCTGCGTTAAACGCTCGGCGAAATAGAAGGCGCTGGGGCGGCCCGCATAATGGACATTGTAGGATTTAATATCCGCCTGGAATTTCGGATCGGCCTTGGCCGCGTTGTAGGCTTTCTCGACCTCTAAGATCAGCGGCATCAACGTCTCGGCCACGTAGCGTCCGCCGAAAATGCCGAAGTGGCCGTTTTCGTCTGCGCCCGCGCGAAACGTGTTAGGGGTTTGCACCACAGTCATTACGCCGCCAAATCCAGTTTACCCATGCCAAAGCGAGGCGGTCTTATACCGCGCGGGGGCCCCGAACCCAAGACCCGAAAGCGGGGTATTAACCATTACAGATCAAAGGGATAGGCCCCTAGCCGTGAAGCGCGCGGACGGCCTTGATGAAGGCGCGGATTTTAGCGGCACTTTTCACGCCGGGCTTGGTTTCCACGCCCGATGACACATCCACCGCTGTCGCCCCCGATGCCGTGATGGCGGCTTGCACGTTACCAGCGTTCAAACCGCCGGCCAGCATCCACGGCGTATGGCTGAGAAAGGACCGCATCAGCGCCCACTCAAACGCCTGGGCATTTCCGCCAGGACGCGTGGCGTCTTTCGGCGGCTTGGCGTCGAACAACAGCCAATCGGCAACGCCGACATAGGCTGATGCTGCGACCACATCGGCTTGGGACGATACCCCCAGCGCCTTCATGACTTTTAATCTAAACTTTTTAGAAATCTCGGCAACACGGGCGGGCGTTTCACTGCCGTGAAGCTGCAGCATCGCCAGCGGAACGTCGTGCAGCACGCTTTCCAGCTCGGTATCGGACGGATCGACAAACAACCCCACGGGCGTGACGTTGCGTGGGATCGAAATCACCAACTGGGCCGCGGCGGCAGTATCGATATAGCGGGGCGAACGGCGAAAAAAAACAAAGCCGACATAGTCAGCCCCGGCATCAACAGCCGCTGTCAGGGCTTTCTCGTTCGTCAGCCCGCAGATTTTAACAGCAATCGACATCGATGAAGCGCCTATGCTTTAGGCCGCGAGTTCCAGAACAATGCGCTTGGCGGCGGCCGTTTGGTCTGGGGCGGCCGTAATGGGCCGGCCGATCACAACGTAATCCGCACCAGCATTCAGCGCTTCAGACGGCGTCATGATGCGCTTCTGGTCATTGGCCGCGGCCCACACCGGACGCACGCCCGGCGTGATGAGCTTGAAGTTCGGGCCCAAATCCTTGCGCAATGTCTCGGCTTCGTGCGGCGAGCAGACCACGCCATCAAGGCCCGCGATCTTCGCCAGTTCGGCTAAGCGGCGCACCTGATCGAACGCGGTGCCGGGAACGCCGGTTTCGTTCAACTCAGCGTCGTCCATGCTGGTGAGAACCGTCACGCCAATCACCAGCGGGCGATCCACCAAGTGCTGCTCAGCGGCTTCGCGCGCCGCTTTCGCGGCGGCTTCCATCATCACCCGCCCGCCAGAGCAGTGCACGTTGATAATGGCAGGTTTTAACGGCACCACCGATTTGACGGCGCCGGCCACCGTGTTGGGAATGTCGTGGAACTTGAGATCAAGGAACAGCGGCAGTTCGCACGCGCGCGTCACTTCTTTGATACCCTTGGGCCCTTGGGCGTTGAAGAATTCCAGTCCCAGTTTCACGCCGCCGATGGTGTCGGCCAGCTTAGCGGCCCAGGACGTGGCTTGGCCCAAGTCAGCCGTATCGAGCGCGCAGAAGATGGGATTACGGATTTTTGCCAGAGATGTTTTTGAGGGTGTTGTCATGGCGCGGGTGTAACACACTTCCTGCGCCAAAGGGAGCAGCGGCAATGCCGCCTTTTACGGCTGAGGTTGGTTCAATTCAGCTTTTGCGCGTGCCGCCGCCACATCGGCTTGCGCGCGCGCGAGGCTTTGCTCCAGATCACGCAGGCGCTTTTTGGCGGCGCGCAGTTCGGCCCGTTTGCGCCGTCCGCCCATCCACGCCGCAATAGTGCCGACAATAAAACCAATCAGCACCGTAAAAAGAATGACGGCGTAAAGGCCGGCCTCGACGCGCAACGGAAACGGCCAGATTTCCACCACCACAACGCTGCGGTTCGAGACTGCGAACAACACAACAAGCACCGCCACGACAATGGCGATGAGAGTGTTGATGATCTGCACGAGAGTTCTGACCGGATAAACTGCGCTGCTGAACGAAAGCCCTAAAGGCTTAGCCGTTCATCATATCGCGCAGCTGCTTGCCGGTTTTAAAGTACGGCACGGCCTTTTCGGCCACGGCCACCGACGCACCGGTGCGCGGATTGCGGCCAACGCGGCTATCACGGTGCTTCACCGAGAATGCGCCGAAGCCGCGCAGCTCCACACGGTCACCGCGGCTCAAGGCCTTTGAAATTTCATCGAAAATGCTGGTCACAATGCGTTCCACATCGCGCTGATACAGGTGCGGATTGCGCGAGGCGATATGGGCAATGAGCTCGGACTTCGTCATTGGTCGCTCCCCCTCCTGCGCGTCAGCGGCCCTAAAAACACCGCTACATCAACAGGATAGCCCTAAGGATGGGGGCAGATTTCGTCAGAGTCAAGACGGTCGGTGTCCTAACCCCCTCAAAAGTCACAGTTTCTTGGCCTTCCCCTGCAAAAAACGGGGGGCAAACGCAAAACGGGCGCCCTTTTGAGGGGGCGCCCGCCTGATTTGCTTCAAAAAGCGAGGATCAGAAGCTTAGTCTTTCGCCTTGTCGGCGGCTTCTTTCTGCTTCTGCTTGATCGCAGCGCCCAGGATATCGCCCAGCGAGGCGCCCGAATCGGTCGAACCGAAGTCGGCCATGGCCTGCTTTTCTTCTTCCACTTCACGCGACTTGATCGAGAGCGTCAGTTTGCGCGACTTGGAATCGATGCTGAGGATACGCGCATCGACCTTTTCGCCCACGGCGAAGCGGTCGGTACGCTGTTCCGAGCGTTCCTTGGCCAGTTCGTTCTTCTTGATGAAGCCCGGCAGTGAGTCGTTGACCAGAACTTCCAAGCCGAACTCGCCCACTTCTTTGACGACGCAGGTGACGATCTGGCCTTTCTGCAGGCCAACGGCCGCTTCAGCCAACGGATCGCCGGTGAGCTGCTTGATGCCGAGCGAGATGCGCTCTTTCTCAACGTCCACATCCAGCACCTTGGCCGAAACGCGACCGCCCTTTTGGTAGGACTTGAGGGCCACTTCGCCTTCTTGGTCCCACGAGAGATCCGAGAGGTGCACCATGCCGTCGATTTCGCCGTCGAGACCAACGAACAGACCAAATTCGGTGATGTTCTTGATTTCGCCTTCGATGACAGCGCCCGTCGGGAATTTGTCTTGGAATGAGGCCCACGGATTTTCCATGGTCTGCTTCAAGCCCAGCGAGATGCGGCGCTTCTCTTGGTCCACATCCAGCACCATGACGTCCACTTCTTGCGATGTGGAGACGATCTTGCCCGGATGCACGTTCTTCTTGGTCCAGCTCATTTCCGAAACGTGGACCAGGCCTTCGACGCCCGGCTCCAATTCCACAAATGCGCCGTAGTCGGTGATGTTGGTCACGCGGCCCTTGAGACGCAGGTCTTTCGGGTACTTGGCAATCGCGCCTTCCCACGGATCGGCTTCCAGCTGCTTCATGCCGAGGCTGATGCGCTGGGTTTCCATGTTGAAGCGGATAACCTGCACTTTAACTTGCTGGCCAACCGACAGAGCTTCCGACGGATGGTTGACGCGCTTCCACGAAATGTCGGTGACGTGCAACAGGCCGTCCACGCCGCCCAAGTCGACGAACGCGCCGTAGTCGGTGATGTTCTTCACAACGCCGTCCAGCACTTGACCTTCTTTCAGGTCTTCCATCAGCTTCGAACGCTCGTGAGCGCGGGTTTCTTCCAACACAGCGCGGCGCGAGACAACGATATTGCCGCGGGCGCGATCCATTTTCAGGATCTGGAAGGTTTGCGGCGAACCCATCAGATGGTTCACATCGCGCACCGGACGGATGTCCACTTGGCTGCCCGGCAGGAACGCCACGGCGCCATTGAGGTCGACCGTGAAACCGCCTTTGACGCGGCCGAAGATGATGCCTTCGACGCGGGCGTTTTCTTTGTGCTGGCCTTCCAGGTTGTTCCAGGCTTCTTCGCGGCGGGCTTTGTCGCGCGACAGAATGATCAAGCCTTCTGAGTCTTCGTAGCGTTCAACGAACACGTCGACGCGATCACCGGCCTTCAGTTCCAGTTCCTTACCACCGCGCGAAAATTCCTTCGCGGGGATGCGGCCTTCCGACTTCAGACCCACGTCCACCAGGACGGCGTCGTCATCGATGCGGATCACGGTGCCATGAAGCACGGTGCCTTGAATGCTGTCGTTCTTTTGAAATGATTCTTCGAGGAGGGCGGCAAAATCTTCTTTCACCGCAGCGGCTGTTGCAGCCATGAGGGTATTCCTTTCGGTATTTCTATTTCTGGCCACCGGTTGGGTCCGGAGGTCTTAAGGACGCCTTCGGCACCATGCCTCAGGTCATCCAAGCCCGGAGTTGATCTCCGAGTCGCTAAATTGGGTGCCCTAAACCAAGACCAACCGGGCCGGCTGTTATAAAATGAATAGCTCAACCGCGATCTATGCGATTTTGCTAGCGACGAATTTACGTGATAAATCAAATACTTCGTCGGCATTGAGGGCGCTGGTATCAAGCTGCCAGGCATCCTCGGCCGGTTTCATGGGGGCAACAGAGCGCCCACTATCCCGTGCATCACGGGCCTCAAGATCAGCCCGCACGCGGGCCTCTATAACCAGTTCACCTTTGGCCCGCAACTCCTTGATCCGGCGGTCAACCCGCACGTCCAGCGAGGCCGAAACGAAGATCTTGGCCTGGGCATCGGGGCACACAACAGTCCCAATATCGCGCCCGTCGATCACGACACCTTTTTTGCCCTGGGGGGGGGTGTGGGCGTAGTCGCGCTGGAACTGAAGGATCGCGGCGCGCACCGCCGGAATGGCAGCGACTTGGCTGGCGGCCACACCAGCCGCTTCGGTGCGCAGATCAGCCGGCGTGAATTGTGCGATATCGAGTGTCTGAGCTGCGGCAACGGACTGGGCCGCGTTGGTGGGATCGCCACCTTTACGCAACACCGCCACACCAATGGCGCGATAAAGCGAGCCTGAGTCGAGATACGCAAAATCGAAGTGCGCGGCGAGCCTTTTGGCAAGCGTGCCCTTGCCCGACGCCGCAGACCCATCGATGGCGACGATGATCGCGCTCAAGCCGCACTCTCTTGCGTTAAAACCGCACCCAGCTTGGTCATGAGCGGAATGAAATCGGGGAAGCTGGTGGCGATGGCAGAGGCATCATCGACCGTGATGGGCTGAGCGCTGGCTTGGCCCAACACCAGGAACGACATGGCGATGCGGTGATCGAGATTGACGGCAATCGTCGCACCGCCTTTGGGCGGCTTGCCTTTGCCGCGTACGATCATGGTGTCGCCTTCGGCCACGGCATCGACACCGCAGGCAACCAGGCCGTCCACCATCGCTGCCAAGCGGTCGCTTTCCTTCACGCGCAATTCGGCCAAACCTTCCATGCGCGTTTCGCCTTCAGCGCAGGCAGCTGCAACAGCCAGAATGGGGTATTCATCGATCATCGACGGCGCGCGCTCTTCCGGCACACGAATGCCCTTGAGCGTGCTGTACTTCACTTTCAGATCGGCCACAGGCTCGCCCGCCTCGATGCGGGTGTTCAGCGTTTCAATCGAAGCACCCATTTCGCGCAAGGTGTCGAAAAGGCCCGTTCTTAAAGGGTTCAGGCCCACATTCTCGATCACGATCTCCGAGCCTTCGATCAACAGCGCCGCAACAACCGGGAACGCCGCCGAGGACGGATCACCAGGCACGATGATGGGCCGGCCCGAAAGTTCCGGCTGGCCGATAATGCTGGCTTTATATACGGGCGAGCCGGGTTTCACGGGGCCCGCTTCGACCTCAACACCAAAGTGCTTGAACATGCGCTCGGTGTGATCGCGGCTGGCGGCTGGCTCGGTCACCGTCGTACGGCCCGGCGCATGCAGGCCCGCCAGCAGTACAGCCGACTTTACTTGCGCGGATGCCACAGGGCTGTCGTAGGTCAGCGCCATGGGAAGCGGTGTTCCGCGAATGGCCATGGGCAGCTTGCCGCCGGCACGCGATGAAAAAGTCGCACCACTTTGACTGAGCGGTTTGATCACGCGGTCCATGGGGCGGCTGCGCAAAGACGCATCGCCCGTCATGACCGAGAAAAACGGATAGGCCGACAAAAGCCCCGCGATCAAACGCGCACCAGTGCCGGAATTGCCCATATCTAAAACGTCTGCGGGTTCGGTCAGGCCGCCCACACCGCGACCCCACACATGCCACGTGGCATGAAAGCCGTGATCGCGCCGTTCAACCTGGGCACCCAAGGCGCCCATGACGGCAGCGGTGCGCAGTACGTCTTCGCCTTCCAAAAGCCCCGTGATGCTGGTTTCGCCCACCGACAGCGCGCCCATAATCAACGACCGGTGCGAGATCGACTTATCGCCGGGCACCTTGGCTTTGCCCTTCAAGCCAACGGCCTTGGTCGCCATCAAAGGTTTGGGGGATCCGGCGTGAGACATAGCGGGCAATGAGGCTTTTCGGTTAAGGCCAAAACGGGAAAACCCAGGGAATCGGCCTGAGATGCGGGCCTGATAGCACACCCCCCTTGCAGGCCCCAAGCCGATTTGCGGGCTGAGGCGTGAAAATCCCCCATATAAGGCCTTG
>JAEUKL010000364.1 GCA_016793005.1 Rhodospirillaceae bacterium
GCCACGCCGTCGTCGACAAGATTAAAATTACGGTCGTAGCTGAAATAGCGGATGGTTCCGCGCTTATCGCGGTAGTCGTAATGTTCGGCCAGGATGTGCAGGCGTTCGCCGCGCCACAAGCCAAAGGGGTCGGCCAGAAAACAGAAGTCAGGCTGTGCCGGTAGCCATGTCGTGCGGGTACTGCCCAGCGCATCGCCTTGGAGCATGCGCGCTATCGGCGTGTGCAGAATACCTGTGTGCCAAATGTCAGTGCTGTAGCTGCCGAACATGCGTGCTTTAATCTATTTCCGTCGCAATCTATTTCCGTAGCCCCGTTTGGGCTGACCTCATATGATGCAAACTCGATATGATGCAGCCGCGCATCAATTTTGTATCATTGCTGCCCTAACCGGTCCACGTATGCCTCGGTTGTCGAAAGCGTTTGTTGTTTTGCTGACCCTGGTGCCCTTGGTGGCGACCTTCGCGGCCATGGGGATCACACCGGCTTTGATCTTGCTGGTGCTGCTGGTGGGTTTTGCGGCGGGTTGGCAACGACCGCGTAACGGCAGTGGCGACCCAACTTTGTTGATCGCCCTTGTGGCCGTGCTGGCGTGGTCGCTGCTCAGCATATGGTGGTCTATTACGCCAGGCTTTTCGTTCGAAAGCGGGGCTAAGCTGGTCGGCATCATGCTGATTGGATTTGGCGGCGTGCAAATGGCACGTATGAGCGACGAATTGCCACGGAACGCCATCATTGCATTTGCGGCTGCGTTGGGTGTGTGCGCTTGCGCATTGGCGCTTGAAAACTTGACCGGCCTGTTGCGCGCCATTTATGCCGTGCTTCATTTGGATTTCTCGCGCTTCATCGACAAGAACGTCAATCGCGGTCTCTGTGCGTTGGTGGTTCTCTTGTGGCCTGCGGTGAATGGCTTGTATCGCTTCGGCGCCGCCCGTGCAGGCCGTTTACTGGCGGCCGTGGTGGCTATTGCGGTCGTCGGTATGGACAGCTTATCGGCCACGCTGGCCTTGGTCGCCAGCGGTGCTGTGTACGGACTGATCATGAAATGGCCCACCCGTGTGCCGCACATGCTGGCGTTAGCTATTCCCATCTTTTTTATGTCTTGGCCGCTGATCTTTGCTTTGCTTGATAAGCCTGTATTTGCCGACCCGGATATTTACAACGCACTGCCGCCCACGGCGCAGCACCGCGTCGAAATCTGGCGGTTTGCTCTGGGTAAAGCGTTCACTGAGCCATGGGTCGGGTGGGGCTTTGAAACGGCGCGCGGCATCCCGGGCGGCGACGTGGTGTATCAGGGCGAACGCAAGTATATGCCGCTACATCCGCACAACAGCGCCATCCAGATTCTGCTGGAGTTGGGTGTCGTCGGCCTTGTGCTGTGGACAGCCGGAATTGCGTTGGTTTTACGCCGTTGGCGCAAAGCTGCGATGCCGGTCTATCACCGTGCGACGTCGGGGGCTGCCATCACAGCTTATCTCAGCATCGGTTTTACGGCGTTTGGGGCCTGGCAAACCTGGTGGATCGCCTTGGGCTGGCTTGTCGCGATGCTGTGGTTGATGATTGCGCGCGAGCCTGCAACCTAAAACGCGCTTTTGACCACCCCGCCGTCGACACGCAAGGCCGCTCCCGTTGTAGCCGACGACAAGGGGCTGGCCACATAGGCCACTAAATTCGCCACTTCTTCAGGTGTGGCAAATCGCTTGATCAGCGATGTGGGGCGCACCTTTTCAAAGAACTCTTTTTCAAAGGCGTCGAAGGATTTGTTGTCAGCCTTCGCAAGCGCATCGACGAAATCTACAACGCCCCGCGACTTGGTGGGGCCGGGGAGGACACTGTTCACCGTAATGCCGGTGCCCGCCACGGACTCGGCTATGCCGCGCGCGATGGCAATCTGTGCGGCTTTGGTCATGCCGTAATGAATCATCTCGGACGGTATTTGCACACCGCTTTCGCTGGAGATGAAAATAATGCGGCCCCAGTTGCTCTTTTTCATGTGTGCCAAATAAGCGCGCGAGAGCCGCACACCGCTCAGGACGTTCACTTCAAAAAAGCGCGTCCAATCCTCGTCGGGAATTTGCTCGAACTCTTTGGGTTCGAAAATGCCTAGGTTATTTACAACAATGTCGACACCCGGATACGCTTTCACAACCGCAGCGGCGCCCGCTGCCGTGGACAGGTCGCCCGCAAAGCCGAGTGCTTTGCCTCCGCTTTTATCTGAGGGTCCTTTTAATTTTGCCACCGCCTCATCGACCGCTTTTTGACTGCGGCCGTTGATGATGACGTTGGCCCCTTCACGAATTAAGGCTTCGGCAATGGCAAAGCCAATGCCCGCGGTGCTGCCGGACACAAGGGCGAGTTTGTTTTTGAGATCGAGGTTCATGCGAGGAATCCTGACGGAGAAGAGATGATGATGGGGCCAGTTAAGATGACGCTGGAGTGTTCGCAATTGTGGCAAATTTGCTGTGACACTTTGAAGATGAAATCGTTCTCCTATAAAGACCCAAAACAGAAGGTTCTTACTGGGCGGACGTGGAGAAAGAGCGCGTTTCCATCGGCTTATTGCGGGCTTCGGGAGGCCGGCTCATATGGCGGGTAACATTTTGGCAGGCGTTAAGCCTCGCGAGGAGTTACCATGCGCATCTTGGACTCTGCCCGTACCGTGCTTGTAGTAACCGTGTTTGTATTAGGTGCTGCCGTCATGACTGCTGCGCCGGCCTTGGCTGCCGCTGTGAAAGCGGGCGATTATCGCCTGGTGTTCGCCACGCCGATTGGCGAACTGCCGTTCAATCTTAGTCTCGTGAACGAGGGCAAGGTCTGGTCGGCAACGCTGGTCAACGGCCCTGAAAAAGTTGCGGCGGAAAAAACGGCGGTAAACAACAGCGCGCTCACCCTGGAATTCCCGTCTTATAACTCTACGCTCACAGTGACTGTGAACGATGATGGTGCTGTTGCGGGCAAAGTCGTCCTTACAAAGTCTGCAGGCCAAACCGAATTGGCTGTGACCGGGACTTACGGCGACACATTCCGCTTCGCCGCCACGACACCAGTTAAGATTGATACCCTCAGCGGCCGCTGGGCCCTGAAAAGCGTGTCCGCTGACGGCAAAACCACGCGCGATGGTTTGTTCGAATTCACGCAGAAGAATCACATCGTCGACGGTACGGCAATGTTCGTGAATGCCGACAACCGGTTTTTGAACGGTGAAATTCGCGATGGCACGTTGCGACTGTCGACCTTCGATGGCGGTCAAGGATCACTGTGGGTGGGAAAACTGGCGG
>JAEUKL010000383.1 GCA_016793005.1 Rhodospirillaceae bacterium
CCAAAACACGAGATTTTTCCGCACCTTCAGCCCATCTCCTGCGCCTTGCCCCGCTGGGGGTTTACGTATAGGTTTCCACGGGTTTTTGATGTTGGGGACGCTGGCCGGAGATTTGATCGGCTGGCCGACTTGGGGCGGGTAAATGAGCGTCCTTTATAAGGCTCTGCAGAAGGCGCAGAAAGAGAACGAACAGCGCCAACCGGCTGCTGTTGCCTCTGACAGTGTCAACACGACAAGCGCCATGCGGTTGGCTGCGCCCAGCATCAACTGGCGCATTGCTGGCTTTGGCGTTGCTGTTCTGCTCGCAGGTGCCATTGGGGCCGCCATGTTCCTGTTTGAAGACAGCGCCCAGGCGCCTGCGCCCGTGGCCGCGATGCGCCCGCCCGCCGCGCCGCCCGCTGCACCGCAACCTGGCACGCAACAGCCTGCGGCTCCTCAGGGCGCGGCACAGCAATCTGCGACGCCCGCGGCTACTACACCGGCGACCACTACACCTTCAACCGCCGCCACTCCGCCACCAGCGGCAGCGCCGACACAAGTTGCAGCCGCTGCACCTGCGGCTCCGTCTGCGCAGTCCGCTCCGTCTGCACAGTCCGCCCCGGCACAAGCGCAACCCGCCGCAGCTGAACCCGCAGCACCTGAAGCGTCGACGCCTCTGGCGACCGACCAGCCCGTATCAATAACGCCGCAAAAAGCGACGCCCGCCAAAGCTGAATCCAAGCCCGCGAAACCGGCCGTGCCGTCGGCGACGCCGATGCCGCAACTGGCGGCCGATTCCCCGGCCCGCGTGCTCAATCCGCCGATCAATATCAAACGCGGAGATTACGAGTTCGGCGGCGTGGGTGACGCCGTGCAAGTGCGCCGCGTTTCGCAACAGGCGCAAGACAATGTCACCGCCGGCTACAATGCGCTGGTGCGCGGCGACCATGAAATGGCGCTGGGCTTCTATGAACGCGCGTTGCAGCAAGAGCCGCGTAGCGTTCTGGCGCAGCTTGGCCGTGGCGCAGCCCTGCAAAAGCTGGGGCGTTCGGATGAAGCGCGCGGTGCATATGAACGCGTCTTGCGCGTTGATCCGCAAAACCGTGAAGCGCTGACCAACCTGACGACCATTGTCGCCGAACGCGAACCGGGTGAGGCCTTGAAGCGCCTGCTGTCTTTGGAGCGTGAGTATCCGTCGTTCAGCCCGATCAAAGCGCAGTTGGGTTTGGTGTACGCCAAGTTGGGCCAGTTCGAGCCGGCGTTGGAGTATTTGCGCCGCGCGGTCAACATCACGCCCGATGCGCCGATGTATAACTATAACCTGGCCTTGGTGCTTGATCGCCTGGACCGTCATGACCAGGCGGTTGCGATTTACGAGCGCGTGTTGGCAACGGCTGCGGCCGGGCGTTTACCGTCCGACATTCCGGTGGCGGATATCGAACGCCGCGTGCGCTTCCTGCGCAACAAATAAGACGGAACGGCAGCGACCATGCCGTACCTTGCACACTTCGGCCTTCGCGAACATCCGTTCACGCTGACGCCGAACACCAATCAGTATTACCCGGTCGATAAGCACGTCGAGATTATTCAATCCATTCAGTTCGGCATCGCGCGCAATACCGGCATCTTGAAAGTCGTGGGCGATGTGGGCACCGGCAAGACCATGCTGTGCCGCCTGCTGTTGCGCAAGCTGGTTACCGACAACGATGCGGTGGCCTATCTGAATGCGCCACAAGTGGACCCCGACAGCATCGTCGGTCTGGTGTGTGCCGAGTTTGGGCTCGAAAACGGCACCAAGGCGCAGATGTTGCAGGCCTTGAATGCATTTCTTCTGGAACAGCATGCGCTGGGCCGCAATGCCGTGCTGATTGTCGATGAAGCGCAAGCCTTGGGCGCAGCGGGGCTTGAAGCGGTGCGCCTGCTTTCGAATTTGGAAACTGAACGGTCCAAACTTTTGCAGATCGTGATGTTCGGCCAGTCAGAGTTGGATGACCTATTGGCGCAACCCAACTTGCGACAGATCAACCAGCGCATTGGCTTTTCATTCAACACTGGACCCTTGTCGTTGGATGAAGCCGTGCACTACATGACGCACCGTGTGAAATGCAGCCGCGTGGAGGGCGTTGATTTTCCGGTCTTCAATGACGCGGCCATGGCGGCGATTGCGCGGGCGGCGGCGTTTGTGCCGCGTGTGATTAACATTCTCGCCGACAAGGCGCTGCTGGTGGCTTACGGCGACGGCGCCATTCAGGTGGGCGAGAATCATGCCGAAGCCGCCATTGATGACTCACCTCAGATCGCCAAGAAGATCACCATGCAGCGCGGCTGGGTCCGCCGGGCCCTGCTCGGTTTGATTGTGCTTGAGGCTGTCGCGGTGATTGCGCTGTTTACCTTCAGTCCGGCTTTGCAGTCGTGGGCCAAGGGAACGTGGGGGCGTGTGACCGGACGTGCACCCGCGACCGCGCCTCTGACACCGGCCTCGGTTACACCTGTATCTGTTCCGCCGGCCACGGTTACGGCGGCACCGCAAGCTGTTCCGCCTCCAGCGAAGACACCGTGATCCTGTCTGACATTGCTGCTGTGCCGCTGTCCGAGATTGCGTCCTTGCCGCGGTCCGTGTGGATGGCTGTCGCTGCTGTGTTGGGCCTGGTGTTCGGCAGTTTCATTACGGCCTTGTCGTACCGTGTACCGCGCGGCCAGAGCATCGCCCACGGGCGGTCGCAATGCCCGGCGTGCGGCACGACACTGACGGCGCGCGACCTTATTCCCGTCTTCTCCTGGCTGATCGCGCGCGGGCGTTGCCGCGTCTGTCAAACCGCCATTTCCATCCGGTACCCCTTGATCGAGCTACTCACTGCAGCCGTATTCATGTCAGCGGTGTGGCGCGAGCCGCGCCTGCTGCCGTTACTTTTGCTGCTGGCGACTGCGGTGCTGATGATGACGTTGGCGATCACTGACCTTGAACACCGCCGCCTGCCGTTCCCGCTGCTTGTGCCGCTGGCCGTTTTGGGCACTGTGTACGGCGTGCTGATCCAGCCTCAGCTACTCGCCGCCGCGGTCACGGCGGCGAGCGTTGTTCTGGCGGGTTTAAGTGTTGCGGCGCTCTCTCGCCGTTTTTTGGGTCGTCCGCTGATCGGCGCAGGTGACGTGTACGTGCTTGCTATAGGTGCGTTGATGCTGCCGTGGCTGGCATTTGTGATTTTTATGGGCTTGGCGGGCCTGCTGGCGCTGATCTTTGGGCTTGCGTGGCGACGGTGGAATCCGGATGCGCTTTTCCCATTCGGCCCTTCTGTTTTTGCCGCGCTGTGGGTGACCATGGTCTTTCAGGCTCCACTAACTGGTTTCGTCTCGTAACCGATTTATTCTACGTCGCCTGAAACGGCCTATCTCTGTGGTTTCATTACAGTTTTGCATGTGCCCCGTTTCGGTGTAAGGCCGTGATCCGGCTTGCGAATGTGCCACCCGATAGAGTACCTCTAGACGGTTGGATGTGTTGTCTTGGGTTATGTTGGGGTCGATCCGCCTCGCCGGAATAGGCGCGGGGTTGGGCGCATCACGATACGGGGGATTTCAGCCATGAATCATGCGGGCTTTAGCACCACGGCGCGCGCGCCGCAGTCGGTTGTCCGTCGCATGACGCGCGCCTTGGGCACGCTCACAGCCGCTTGCGCTTTGGCAGCGGGCTTAAGCTCATGTGCGACCGGCGACATGGACATGTACGACCCCGCCAGCGGTGCGACCCGCGAAGATTATAAATCCATGATCGGCCGCCGCGGCCAAGACAAAGCCGATGCGGCCAAAGCCTCCGAAGCGCCGCCGATCCCGGCGTTCCAATCCGTTCTTGCCGCGCCCTCAGCGCCTGAATTGGCCGACACACGCCGCGTGTCTCTGGCTGTCACCGAAACCACGCCGGTACGCGACATCCTGATTGAACTCGCGCGCAAGGCCGAGGTGGACCTGGAGTTGGATCCGCGTATCTCGGGCGGCATTGTCATGAGTGTGACCGACCGCCCGTTCATTGATGTGATCGACCGCGTCACCCAACTAGCTGAGCTGCGCTACACGTTTGAAAAAAATGTGCTGAAGGTGGAGCTTGATGATCCGTACCTTGAGCAATACCGCATGGATGTGCTGAACCAGATGCGGACCTCGACCACCACGATCTCGAGTTCGACTGATGCTCAGTCGTCATCTCAAGCGATCGGTACCTCAAGTGCCAGCGGCGGTAACAATAAATCCGAGTCGCATGTTTCATCCACGTCCACCAGTGATTTCTGGGGTGGTGTGAAAACCAGTATCCAAGATATCCTGCAAAATATTCAGTCACGACGTGGCGAGTCTTCCCAAATCCAGGCGGCGTTCGTGCCTGTCGTCGGCAGCGAGAGCGAAGAAGAAGATCAAGGCAAACAAAAAGAAGTCACCGCCAAGGACCCCAAAGGTATGATTGCAAAGGCGGGTGCTGTGGGCGCAGGCCGTCAGGGAAAACTCGATGCCCTCACCGAGGAAGGGCTGGGACGGCCCGGCGATGGCGCCGCTGAAGGCGATGCCGACAAACCGAAGTCTCTGAGAGCCGGAAGCGGCGGCGGTGGCGGCGGCCGTGTCGCCCAGGCTAATTTCAGCGTGAATCCGCAGGCCGGCATTATCACCGTGTTCGCCAACAAGCGTCAGCATGCGGCGATCGACAAATACCTTCGCGCGGTGAAGGCTTCGGTGATGCAGCAGGTGCTGATCGAAGCAAAAATTCTTGAAATCACACTAAATGATCAATTCCGCTCTGGCGTGAACTGGCAGGCCTTCCTTGGTCCTAACAATGACATGTCGATTACCACCAATTTCTCGCGGAATGTCGTGACCGGTGATACCGGAACGCCGACGTTGGGCGTAGCCTGGGCAAATTCCGATCAGGACTTGTCGATTGCAGCCTCGCTGGTCAAACAGTTCGGAACCGTGCGCACACTGTCCAGTCCGCGCATCACCGTTCTGAACAATCAGGCGGCAATCTTGAAGGTTGCCCAAAACCAAATCTTCTTTGATCTCAATGTCACGCGTGAAGACGCGACCACGGCCACCGGACGGGATCGTTTGACAGTTGACAGCGAAATAAAATCGGTGCCCGTTGGTCTTATCATGAATGTGCAGCCGGTGGTCGATCAGGCCACGAAACGCATCAGCATGGGGTTGCGTCCGTCGATCACGCGCATCACCGGCTATGTGTCTGATCCCGGCGTGGCCGTGGTTGTTGCGCAGGTTCAATCTGAAGGCGGCGCGCCGCTAAATATCACCTCACAAATTCCGATTATTGAAACCCGCGAACTTGATTCCATGATCACCATGGATTCCGGTCAGACCGTTGTGATGGGCGGGTTGATGCAGGAAACCTCGGAGAACTCGCGCGAGGGTGTGCCTGGCGCCATGGATATTCCGATTTTGGGCCACGCGGTCAGTTCCAATATCCGCGGGTCGAAGGTCACCGAGTTGGTCATCTTTATCCGCGCGACCATCGTCAATGACCGCGACACCATCGCGGACGAGGATATTCGGCTTTACAAGACCTTCACGCCAGATCCGCGACCGATTGCATTCTGATAAGCCAAAAGCAGTACAAGGCGCGATGGGGCAAGCTTAAATATGCGGGCACTCATTCGATTCGTTTTGCTTACGGCCTTTCGAGATCGCCTTTTTTCCGGCTTGGCGACACTGGTCATTCTGGCTTTTGCGCTTTCGCTTTTTCTCGGAAACGCGGCGCTGATTGAGCAAAGTGAAGCTGGCATGGTTTATGCGGCAGGCTCGACCCGCGTGATCTTGATCTTGGGTTTGGCCATATTTGTCTCGTTTCAGACTCAGCGCCTGTTTGATTCGCGCGAAATCGAAGCGGTGCTGTCGCGAACGCTTTCCCGTGGCCGCTTTGTTTTTGCGTACTGGCTTGGCTATGTACTCGTCGCGCTTGGCATGGTCGCGATTGTTTTGATCGCGCTTCTCTTCCTTTACGGTTTCTCAGGCGCACTGGTTGTGTGGTGCGCCAGTCTGTTCCTTGAATGTACCGTTATACTGGCTTTCGTGCTTTTCGCAGGCCTGACGCTGGAACGTGCCACTACGACAATTTTTGTGACGTTGGCTTTTTATGCGTTTTGCCGGTTGATCGGATTCTTTCTGGGCATTCGTGATGCCACCCCGGACATCGGCGCTAATCGCATCGTTAACCCGATGCTGGACGCGTTAGGCAACATTATCCCCAGGCTTGATCTGATGACTCAATCTTCATGGCTGATCTACGGGATGCAATCTTTCGATCAACTGCCCTACGTTCTCGGCCAGGCTATATTGTTCGTCATCGTCGCATTGGCGGCCGCATCATTCGACCTGATGCGAAAGCAATTCTAGATGCGCATCATCGTTGTCTTATGCCTGCTTGCCGCATTTGGCGCTCATGCGGCGATTGGCTGGTATCTACATAAAGAGCGGCCGCAGCTCGGCATTCTGCCGCCACAGCCGACCGACAACGCGGCCCGCGCAATCAGCTTTGGTGATGCGCAGTTTCTATATCGGGCTTTCGTGCTGCAGCTGCAGAATGCCGGCGATACCGGCGGCCGGTTCACACCGATGCGCATGTATAATATTCCGGCCGTTGTGTCGTGGCTGAAACTGCTTCAGCGACTGGATCCCAAAGCCAGCCACCACACGGCTCTGGCGACGCGGTATTTCTCTCAGTCGCGCCAGTCAGATGATCTGCGCATTCTGGTTGAGTTCATTGATCAGGATGTGCGCCTGGCTCCTGATCGAAAATGGTATTGGCAGACACAGGCGGTTGCGCTTGCCCGTGATCGACTAAAGGATGTCCCGTACGCGTTGGAACTTTCCCTAGCGATGAGGCAGTACGCGCAATACGTGCCGGAAGGTTTGTTCTGGACCTTGCAGATGGAGCCGGTCTTGCTGGAAGACCTCGGTCGCGATGACGAGGCGCGTGAGCGCATGGAACAGATCGTTGGGCGTTACGGCAGCCAAATGAATTCAGCAGAGCAGAAATGGACAAAGCTCTTCTTTGAAAGGTTGAAAAAGTAACAGGCACAGCCTCACGCCTGGGGCCTAGCCATGCGGGCCGTAAATCGGTGCTTTTGCCCCTCAGAGAGGCAGTGAAGCGGCGACTCACGCTACCCCCTATCGATCTGGAATAATTAACTTTTTTGCCAGAATATTGGCCTTGTAAGCGGCACTGGCTATGCTAGATTAATAATATGGTGACTGCGCCTGAAATGGTGACGGGTCCATCTGCGTCGAGGCGCATCTTTCCCGGGGGTCTTTAATGATTACGTTAGGTTCAAAACGCGAGCAGGGTTTTACGCTCATCGAAATGTCGATCGTTCTTATTATCATCGGTCTGATCATCGGTGGTATTTTGAAAGGGCAAGAACTCATCGAGAGCGCCCGCCAGAAAAACTTTATTAGCCAGACGGACTCGATCAAGGCTGGCGTTAACTCGTTTATCGACCGCTTCCGGGCATTTCCTGGTGATATTGCGCAGGGAACAGCAATTTGCGCGGTATGCTTGGCAGGTAACGGTGACGGTCTTTTGAATACGGCCGCCACCAACGCCGCCAACATCGCTAGCACCGTAGGCAATGCTAACGAGAATTATGAATTCTTTAACCACCTTGTTGGCGCAGGCTTTATTGGCGGAGGCTCCTCTGCCCCGGTGGCCACGGGCTCTGCTAACTACTCTGGCGGAGCCAAC
>JAEUKL010000203.1 GCA_016793005.1 Rhodospirillaceae bacterium
ATGGTCGAGACGCCGTACGCGGCCCCCGCAAATGCTGGTTTCAGAGTGGCCGGGTCGCGCGCATCAGCCGCAACCCACTCTGCCAGGTCGCCATACTGGGTCGCCACACGGGTAGGATCACGCGTTAGCCCGCGCACAGTGAAATTCTTGGCTCTGAGGGCTTTAACGACCTCCAGGCCGGTTTCGCCGCTGGCCCCCGCCACCACGACGAGCGGGGGTGATTGCGCCAAGGCTGGGGCAGCCAACGGCAACACAAACAGTAGGCACAAGAGGCGGCACGCAAACACGGGGGGACCCTCGCAAAACCAAAAGATGATCACATCCAAAAGATGCTCAAATGGAGTCGATCAAAAAGGACCGCGAAGCTAGAACGCGCGGCCAAAAGCGTCAAAGGCCGGATTGACGTCAGCTAGGTGGCGGATTTCTTGGAAAAATGGCGGGAGCGACGGGGCTCGAACCCGCGACCTTCGGCGTGACAGGCCGACGCTCTAACCAACTGAGCTACGCCCCCGCGGGCGGCTGGACTTGGCGAAATCTGTCAAAATTTCTAAGGCGCGAAGGCCTCAAGTCCGGCGAAGAGCGCGGCTTTTAACAGGTATCGCCCGGGGGTGCAAGCGACCCTGTAAGGCGCAGATTTCCTAGGGATAACGCGGTTTCCAAGGGCTGAACTGTCTAGGAAAATTTCATTGTTTGCGATTTGTCCGGGCCGTATAGTGATTTTGACTGAAAACTAATTTTAACCCCATCGTTCATTCCGCATGGCTACTGCCGCCTATCAAACGTTCCGGGGACCAGCGCTAGCCGAGAAGCGCTTCGGCAGTGCTGCGGGTGATGTCGACAAGACGCGCCTGCTGGCCCTGGCCGAATCTGTCGGCAATATGGGCCATTGGTACCTTGACCTTGCAACAGGTGCGGTCAGTTGGTCGGATCAAATCTACCGCATTGCTGGGCGTGAACCGACGGGCGCAGCCCCTAACGACGAAACGTGTTGGGATGTGGTCCACCCGGATGACCGGGATATGGTTTTAGCGGCATTTGATCGCGCCTCGGCCAGCAAATCTCCGGTGGAATTCGATGCGCGCCTGCTGCGGCCGTCTGGCGAGGTGCGCAATGTCATCATCAAATGTCAGCCGGAATTGAACGACGGCACGCCCGTTGCGCTGTTCGGCGTCATGACCGACGTGACCGATGCGTTCTCGGCCATTCGCGCCATTCAAGACCAGCACGAGATGCTGGATCTGGCTGCCGAACTGGCGCATCTCGGCCACTGGGTCTGGAGTGCGCACAATGATTCGCTCACGTTCTGCTCCGAGCAGCTTGCGCGCATACACGAGCTGACGCCGGACGTTTTTATTGGCCGTTTCTCGCATCCGTCGAAGATCGCAAGTTCCGTCGAGCCTGAGTTTCGTGACGCCTATCGCTCGGCCATCGCCCGCGCGCTGAGCGAAGGGGCGTCCTACGAGATCGAGTACAAGCTCGAAACCCGATTTGCCACCAGCCGTCACATCAAGGAAATCGGCCAGCCGATTTTTGACGAGCACGGCAAGCTGATCCGGTTCATCGGCACAGTCCAAGACATCAGCGAAGTCAAACGGCGTGAACTGCTGTTGAAATCTGCCAACGATGCATTGGAAACGCAGACGCTGGCGCTTAAACGTTCTGAGACGAAATTCCGCGACATTGTCGAAGGATCGCTGCAGGGCATCGTCGTGATCCGGCGGACCCGGATCGTGTTCGCTAACAGCGCGTTTGCACGCATGCTGGGTGTATCGGCCCCGGAAGAAGTCACCGGCTTGGATGATGTGCGCCGCATTTTGCCGCAGGGCATGGATGCGGATATCAACCTGTTCTGGAACGAGGCGCTGGCGCGGCGTTTGGATGGCCATGTGCAGCGCAGTCTTTTGCGCAGTATCGACGGGCGCTCGATCTGGGTGGATGCCATCGGCAAGCTGGTCGATTGGGAAGGCGGACCATGCTTCCTGATGACGTTCATTGACGTGACGGCGCGCCACATGGCCGATCAGGCGCTGGTGCAAAAATCGCGTGAGTTGGAAGAGCTCAATCTTCAGAAAGACAAACTGTTTTCGATCATTGCACACGACCTGAAGGGGCCCTTCAACAGCGTGCTGGGCTTCGCAGGTCTGCTGGCGTCGAAAGCCGCAAACATGTCGCCGGAAAAAATCGCCGAGTACGCCGACATTGTCTACAGTGCCGCCACCAACGTTCACGATCTGCTGGACAACCTGCTGGCGTGGGCGTCGGTGCAGATGCGGTCGACCGAGGTGCGCTTTACATCCATCGAATTGAAGCCCTTGGTCGATGCGAGTTTCTATCCACTGAAAGCCATGGCTGCCGAAAAAGGCGTGGCCGTTCTCAATGATGTGAGCGGAATCGGGGTCGAAGGCGACGAATCCATGATCCGTATCGTCTTGCGTAACCTCATTTCCAACGGCATTAAGTTCACACCGCGCGGCGGCACCGTTACGGTGTCGGCAGCGCTGGCCGAAACTGCAGCGGGGCCTGCTGCGGTGGCTGTCACGGTGCGGGACAATGGTGTGGGGATGAATCAGGAAACGCTTTCTGAATTGTTCAGCTTCTCGCGCAAAGTGTCGCGCAGCGGCACACAAGGCGAGCGCGGTACTGGTCTCGGTTTATTTTTGTGCCGCGATATTGTCGAGCGCCATGGCGGCGTGCTGACAGTTGAGTCCAAGCCGGGGCAGGGCACGGCGTTCCGCTTCACGCTGCCTTTACGGGGAGCGCCTGTTTCAACGACCTTAGCCTCCGGGACATCGGCGTGACCGACGCAACCCCGCCCGGCGCGGCGGGGACCCCCACGCCCCCCAAAGCCGATCTGATCTGGGAAGACGAACTGCCCGATACCCAAGCCTGGTGGCTGAGCCGTGCGCGGTCAGGCGACTTGCAGGTGTTTATCGCCGTCGATCCCATGACATCGTCGTTGCTCTGCCTGGGTCGCAATAGCATCCGGCCGGACAACTATGATGTGCTGGCCGTCGTGCGCAAACCCTTGCACAGCGATATGGCGGTTGCGTTGGCGGTGGCTAAAGACGCAGTGGCCATGAAGGTTGCCAATCCATTGGTCGAAGTCGGCTGGTCGTTGATGGCGTGGCGGTTTGCGCGCGCTGGACAAATCACCTTGAACCAGGGACCACTGATTTTTGTCTCGCTGCTGTTGGGGGCGCTGTTGGGGCTCGCTGTCGCGCTGTTCGCGGTATCGACGCAGCTTGTCGGCTGGCCCATGCTGACCGCGGGGATCGTGATCGGGGCGGCATCCGGGCTGCCGTTGAAATTTTTGGTGGATCGACGCTTTAAAAGCGTGCTTGGCCCTTGGGGCCGGTTTTGGGTCGCGACACTAAGCGCGGCCGCCGGCGCGGTCATCACGGCCGGTGGGCTCCTGACGCTGTTTTGGTCGTAAAAGGAACAGTATGGGAATGAAGAGTGCGGTGATTAGGCCGTACGTCCCGAGCGATTCCGCCGCCGTGAAGATGCTTCATACGGCCGCGTTTCCCACGCCGGCCGAAGCAACGTTGGTGGAGCAACTGCATCTCGGTGGTCATGTGCCGGTCTCGCTGGTGGCCGAGCAGGATCACAAAATTATTGGCCATGTTGTCTTCAGCCGCCTCCACGTGGAAGTCGATGGACGTTTCGTGAGCGCGTTGGCTTTGGCTCCTGTGTCCGTTGATCCGCGCGCGCAGAACCTCGGCGTCGGCGCAAGCCTGATCAAAGCGGGGCACGCGAAGGCGCAAGCCGAAGGCTGGGAAGTGGCTATCGTTCTGGGTGAGCCCAACTACTACAACCGCTTTGGGTACGACTCAGGCCTGGTCGAACACCTCGATTCACCCTACGCGGGCGAATATCTGATGGGGCTGGAATTCGTGCACGGCGCGCTGGCGGGGCATAACGGCGCAATGGTCTATGCGCCGCCCTTCAACAACTTGGGTTGAGCGCATTTCCGTTCTCGCATGCTGAACGTGCCGGCAGTGTCGCTAGGCGCGCTCTTGGTCAAGTGCCACAGTGCCTGATCGGGTATAGGAGGGTGCAATGACCAATCAGGTTGTCTCAAAACGCACATTGCTCAAAGGTGCGGCAGGTTTGGCCGTCAGCGTATTGCCGACATGGCGGCGGGCCGTTGCGGCTACGGCGTATGATGTCATCATCGTTGGCGCAGGCACTGCGGGTATTCCAGCCGCGATCTTCGCGGCCGAGCGCGGCGCCAAAGTGTTGATGATCGAAAAATCTCCTGTCATTGGCGGCACGTTGGATCGGTCGACTGGCCAAATGTCGGCGGCGGGCACC
>JAEUKL010000071.1 GCA_016793005.1 Rhodospirillaceae bacterium
CGTGCTGAAAGACCATGGCTTTACGCAATTCAGTGAAGCGGGTACCTGGGCCGATGCGCTGAACGTGCCGCAAGGATCGCTGGCCGCGATTACCGTTGTGCTGGAACGCGGCTTCGTCACTAAAGAGTACGCGCTGATTACCGAGCAGGACGTATTGGGGGACCGGCTGGTGCGCTCGGGCCGCAAACGCCGCAAAGCCGATGCGTTTATTGCCGAAGCGTCACAACTGACCGAAGGCGATCTCGTTGTTCACTTGGAGCACGGCATCGGGCGGTATGAGAGCCTGGAAACCCTTACGGTCGGCGGTGCGCCGCATGACTGCCTGCGCATTATCTATTCCGGGAATGATAAGTTATTTGTGCCGGTCGAGAACATTGAGGTGCTGTCGCGCTTCGGCTCGGAAACCGCAGGCGTACAGCTTGATAAACTTGGCGGTGCCGCCTGGCAGGCGCGTAAAGCGAAGTTAAAAGAACGCATCCGTGACATGGCCGAGCAACTCATCAATTTGGCCGCACAGCGCCAATTGAAAGACGCACCGCAATTCATTCCGCCTGATGGTTTGTATGCCGAGTTCTGCGCGCGTTTCCCCTACACGGAAACCGACGATCAGATGAAAGCCATCGACGATACGATTTCCGATTTAGCCAAGGGCAAGCCCATGGACCGCCTGATTTGCGGCGATGTGGGCTTCGGCAAAACTGAAGTAGCCATGCGCGCCGCCTTCACCGGCGCCATGACCGGGATGCAGGTGGCCGTGGTGGTGCCGACAACGCTGCTGGCGCGTCAGCACTACAAGAATTTCGCCGAGCGTTTGGCCGGATTCCCGTTGCGCGTTGCGCAGCTTTCCCGGCTCGTGGCCGGCAAAGACGCCGAGAAGGTGAAAAAGGGCCTGGAAGACGGCACGGTTGATGTTGTGGTCGGCACGCATGCCTTGCTCGCGGAAAGCATTAAGTTCAAGAACCTGGGCGTGCTCATCATCGACGAAGAACAGCACTTTGGCGTGGCGCATAAAGAGCGCCTGAAACAAATCCGCGCCGAGGTTCATGTGCTGACGCTGTCAGCCACGCCCATCCCGCGCACGCTGCAAATGGCGCTGACGGGTGTGCGCGATCTTTCCATCATTGCGACACCGCCAGTTGATAGGTTAGTCGTGCGCACGTTCGTGCTGCCCTTTGACGGCGTTGTGGTCCGCGAGGCGATTTTGCGTGAGCGCTTCCGGGGCGGGCAAACTTTCTATGTCGTGCCGCGCTTGAGCGATATTGATGGCGTCATCGACCGCATCAAAGACCTGATCCCGGAAGTGACCTGCGCCGTGGCGCATGGCCAGATGTCGCCGACGCAACTTGAAAACGTCATGACCGCCTTCGCCGAAGGCAAGTTCGACGTGCTGCTGTCGACGAACATTATTGAATCCGGCCTCGATATGCCGCGCGTGAACACCATCATCATTCATCGTGCTGATATGTTTGGCTTGTCGGCCTTGTACCAGTTGCGCGGGCGCGTGGGCCGCGGCAAGCAGCGCGGCTATGCGTACTTGACGCTGCCGCCGGAACGCAAACCGACCGCCGCCGCCATGAAGCGCCTGGATGTGATGCAAACGCTCGACAGCTTGGGCGCAGGCTTCTCGCTGGCGAGCCATGATCTGGATATTCGCGGGGCAGGGAACCTGTTGGGCGATGAACAGTCCGGCCACATCAAAGAAGTCGGCGTGGAACTGTATCAGCATCTACTGGAAGAAGCTGTGGCCGCCGCCAAAGCGCGCGCCGATGAAGAAGCCGTTGTGGTCAGCGATGAATGGTCGCCGCAAATCAACACCGGTGCGGCCGTGCTGATCCCTGATACCTACGTGAAAGACCTTGGCGCGCGTATGTCGCTGTATCGCCGCATCGCGACACTTGCAGACCGTGCCGAGATTGATGCCTTTGCCGCAGAGCTGATTGACCGGTTTGGTGACTTGCCGCCGGAGGTAGAAAACCTGCTCGACATCGTCAGCATCAAAGTGCTGTGCCGCAAAGCAAACATTGAAAAAATTGATGCGGGCCCGAAGGGTGCGACGGTCTCGTTGCGCAACAACACGTTCCCCAATCCGGGCGGCTTGGTGGATTTCATCGCGCGCAGTGCCGGCACCGCGAAACTGCGGCCCGATCAGAAAATCGTCTTCATTCGCCCGTGGGAAACGCCCCAAGCACGCATCAAAGGCTTGCAGGCCTTGATGACGCAAATCGCCCAGATGGTCGCTTAATTCTTTTAAGCCTAAGCGCGGCGGCGTTGCGGTTGCTTCGCGGCGGCAGGAGTTGCGGAAGCTGGCTCTCGCTGCCGCAAGGCAATCAGTAGGCGGTCGCGCTCATCGGGCGTCGCGAAAGCGAGGTCGTAAATCCACAACTTCGGCAACCGTTGTGGATCATGCGCGATAACTTCAGCGGAAGCGGGGGTACGGCAGTTTTTTTTCAGAATGGCGGCAAACTGGTCGATAGACAGCTCGGTAGCGAGCGTGACTGATACAGGTAACGCGACGTCAGACATGTGTTCCCTAGGTGACCTTCAATTACCTCAACTAAGGTAATGAGATACAACCTTTAGACATGGACTGTCTAATAGTACGAAATCTATGGTTGTTATAACCATACGATCATACGCTGTTCCGTCTAAATCTCTGGTCCGCCTCACTAAAACGAAATCGGGCCGGATCCAATGATCCAGCCCGACCCAAAGCCCATGAAAAAAAGACGTTAAACTACAGCGTAGGTATCGGCTGCCGTGCGGCGAGGGCTGGACTTCGGTTCCGCAGGCTTTTTCGCCAATTCTGAGAGTTCTTCTTCAGCGAAGCGGAATGCAATGGCGAAGCGGTCACGCTCCTCAACATTGCAGAATACAACGCTGATAAACAGGGTATTAGGTGCGTGCGAACGGTCGCGGCCTTCTAATTCCACCCAATGCGGCATTTTGCACGTCCGCAGCGCAAGCTTGCGGAAGCTCTCCAGCAACATGGTGGTGGCGAAAGTTTTCTCACAGTACTCGGTCATCACGGCACTCCTGTTACGTTCTAGAGCGCCACATTGAGGGCGAGTCCCTACCAAATCCTTAACTCCATTCAGTCTGAGCGTAACCTTCTAACATAATGATATTGCGCTATTTATAGGTTGTAAAACAAAGGTGATTTACACCTGAATGGTGCTGCCCCTTAAACTGCGTGCCCGACCGAATCGCTGCGGTGCAGAATGACGACCGTCACCCCCATCACCACCTACACTGTCACGGGCATTAACGAGAGCTATGCTTTACGCAACTACAACGGCTTGGGCATCGGCAGCACCGGCAATGCACCCAGCGGCAATGCCCGCAATCTGATCGTCGACCAAGTCACATTAAGCGCTGCCGCACAGCAAATCATTTCCACGGGCACATCATCTTTTGCCGCGCGCTCCACTGGGCTGACAGCGGTTAACAATGGCGCTGTGGTTTTCGATGGAAAGGATATTTCAGGCGCTGCGTTTGTCGGTCAAAACTTGGATGGCGTAAGTTTCAACAACAGCGTGCTTCGGGACGTGAACTTCACTGGCGCGTCCTTGCGGGGTGCTACGTTCACGTCATCAGTGGTGGATGGAGCGCGTTTTAACGCGGCGGACTTGACCGGCGCCAATTTGTCCGGTGCACAAGGATTGCAGTTCTCACAAATTCAGGGCGCATTTCTTGATGAAACGACCCAGTTGCCGCTGGCGATCGGCAACCTGATCTTTGGCACCTTCGGCGCACGCGGCGGCACGCCGTTCTTGTATTAAGGCTCTTAAGCCCCCATGGACTGCATTTCGGGTCGGCCGGACGACTCAGCCAGTGCCATGTCGAACATCCGCACCAGGATTTCCGGCTCCTGCGCGCCGGCGATGGCGCGGCCCTCGTTGAAGATGTAGCAGGGCACCCCCGTAATACCTAAGCGATGCATACGGGCATTTTCCGTATAAACGGCATTCAGGTCCGTTTCGGTCGAAAGGTGGGCGTAGGCCATGCTTTTCTCAAGGCCGATCTCTTCGGCCAGACGCACCAACACTTCCACATTGCCGATATCAAGCCCGCGCTCGAAGTAGGCTTCAAACAATGTGTCAACGGCTTCAGCCTGCCGGTTCATGGTCCGCGCGAGGCGGATCAGGCGGTGCGAGTTGGCCGAATTGGGCGTCCGTTTAATTTTGTCCAGGGCAAAATTGATGCCTTCGCCTTTGCCCGTAAACACCAGCGCTTCGACGATACGGTCATACTGCGCGCTGCCGCCGAACTTGCGCTCAAGGTACTCTTTGCGGTCGACACCTTGCATCGGCAAATCCGGATTCAGCAGGAACGAACGATACCGGATATTGGGCTTGATATTCGGGCGCAGTTTTAGAGCCCGCTCAAAACGGCGCTTGCCGACATAGCACCACGGGCACACCGTATCGAAAACCACATCAATCTGCATCGAACCCGCTCCGTAACATTAAGGCCATCATTATACGCCTGACGGCTAAATATGCGCCAGGGCGTTCGGCCACCGGGTAGCTCGCGCGGACGCCTTAGCGCCTTTGGGGTAAAAATGCTTAAGTATGGTTGGCGTTCATCTGCGAGGTCGTCCTGTCGGCCACCCTGACTTCGACCGCATTCTCAATCAAAGAGAACAAGCAGTTGTGCGCAAAAGCTTAGACCGTTCTTGAGAAAAAGAATTAGGACCCATGACAAGCCTTCGCCCCACGTACCCTCTGTACCTCGCCAACGAAGCCAAGCAGACAAATACTGATTTAGCCGTGACCGACAAATTCACGGGCGAAGTGGCAACCCGTGTCGCCCTGGCCGATGCAAAGACCATCGAAGCGGGCATTGCCGCCGCCGACAAAGCAGCCGAGCCCATGGCGCGCATGGCCGCGTACGAGCGCCAAAATGTATTGATGCATTGCGTGAAGCGCTTCCAGGAGCGCGCTGACGAATTGGCCTACGCTTTATGCATCGAAGCCGGCAAGCCGATCCGCGATTCTCGGGGTGAAGTCAGCCGCCTGATCGACACTTTCAGGATCGCTGCGGAAGAATCGGTACGCATCACCGGTGAAATTCAGCCGCTCGATATCAGCGCCCGCGCTAAGGGCTACCAAGGCATGTGGAAGCGCGTGCCCATCGGTCCCTGTTCATTCATTTCGCCTTTTAACTTCCCGCTGAATTTGGCCGCGCACAAAATCGCCCCCGCCTTGGCGGTCGGTTGCCCGTTTGTGATGAAACCGGCCTCACGCACGCCGCTGGGCGCCATCATCATCGGTGAGGTTCTGGCCGAAACGAACCTGCCCAAGGGCGCGTTCTCGATCTTACCGGCTGCACGCGATGGCGCTGACTTGTTCACGACCGATGAGCGCGTAAAGTTGCTGTCGTTCACAGGTTCGCCGGAAGTGGGCTGGGACTTGAAAGCCCGCGCCGGCAAAAAGAAAGTAGTGTTGGAACTGGGCGGCAATGCTGCCGTGATTATCGATGCTGACGCTGATTTGGATGATGCGGTCGAGCGCACAATCTTTGGTGCGTTCTATCAATCGGGCCAGTCGTGCATCGGCGTGCAACGCATCATCGTGCACGACAGCATCTACAGCACCTTCCGGGATAAGCTGGTCGCTAAGACCAAAACCCTCATCGCTGGCAACCCGCACGACGAAAAGACCTTCATTGGTCCGATGATCGACGTGAAGGAAGCCTCGCGCCTGGATACCTGGGTGCAGGAAGCCGTTGCAAAAGGCGGCAAGCTGCTCTGCGGTGGCAGGCGCGAAGGGGCCATGCTGGAAGCAACGCTGCTGGAAGGTGTTGATCGCAACACCAAGATTTACCAGGAAGAAGCCTTCGGCCCGGTTGCCATCATCTCGAAGTTCAGCAAGTTCGAAGACGCGCTGAACG
>JAEUKL010000085.1 GCA_016793005.1 Rhodospirillaceae bacterium
TGTTCAGCAAGGCCGTCTGCTTCAAGGCTCCCTACTTCGCCAGCATTAGTCCGATGGTCGAGGATCTGCGTCCAGGCTTCTGCGCGGCCCGGCTAAAGAAACAGCGCAAGGTGCTCAATCACATTGGAACGGTGCATGCCATCGCGGTCTGCAATCTGGCGGAATTAACCGCCGGCGTGCTGGCGGATGCCACCGTCCCTGCATCGCATCGCTGGATTCCCAAGGGCATGACGGTTGAGTACGTAAAAAAAGCCGCCACAGACTTACGTGGGGCCGCCACGGTGACGCCGCTGCCGATTTTCGGAAATGCGCCGTTTGGTATGCCGGTGCTGGTTTCGGTTACCGACACGGCCGGCGATGTGGTGCTGAAAGCAATGATTACGATGTGGATCACACCTCGGAAATAGGTGGCCCGGAAATAAGCGGCACAATAGCCGGTTCTTTGGGCGCGCTGGGCACCTCGATCACCATGCCGTCATAGGCGGCCGTTACGCCGACGGGGCATTTAAAATTTACTGCGTCGTAATCCAGGTTTGGCCCCATGTGCGTGATCACGGCGCGCTTGGGCTTTAATTCGTCAATCCACCCCAGTGTTTTCTCTAGATGCGCATGCGTTGGGTGCGGCGTATCGGTGAAGGCATCGACAATCCAGAGCGCGCAGCCCCGGATCACATCTTTGGCCGCATCCGGCAATTCCAGCACATCGGTTGAATACACCACATCGCCAAAGCGCAAGCCCAGCGTCGTCGAAAACCCATGATCCTGGCGAAAGGCCCGCACCTGCAAGGTTTTCAGCATGAAAATGTCGTGCATCGTCTCGCCCACGTCATGCGCAACAAGCCACGGTTTGAAAAACGGTTGCCCAGGTTCGATGCCTTCAAACGCATAACCAAACCGGCTTTCCAGCGCGGCAAACGTTTCCGCATCGGCATAGGCATCCAATGGCTTGCGCATGGCGCGGTTGATCTCGCGCAGTTCATCGATGCCGTGGGTGTGATCGGCATGCAGATGCGTGAACAGCACGGCGTCGAGGTGACGGACTTTCGCATCCAGCAATTGCGCGCGCACATCTGGGCCCGCATCGACCAAAACAGTGGTGTGGCCATCACTGACCAGGATCGACGAACGGCGGCGATTGTTTTTCGGATTGTCGGGGTTGCACCGGCCATAGCCGTCAGAGAGCGACGGCACGCCGCCTGCCCCGCCACAGCCAAGGATGGTAACTTTGATGGTCACGCCGCCGCCCCCTGCTACACCTGGGCTAACGCTTGGTCCAGGTCCGCGATGATATCGTCGATATGCTCAATCCCAATTGCAAGGCGCACATAACCAGGCGTCACACCGCTTTTCAACTGCTCGTCAGGCGTGAGCTGCGAGTGCGTTGTGGTGGCCGGGTGAATGGCCAGCGACCGCGCATCGCCGATGTTGGCCACGTGATAGAACATTTTCAGTGCGTCGATGAATTTGCGGCCCGCGTCCACACCGCCTTTCAGTTCAAAGCCCAACAGCGCGCCATAGCCGCCCTTCAAATAGGCATCGGCGCGGCGTTTTTGTTCGCCGGTTTGCAGGCTGGGGTGGATGACGTGCGTGACTTTGGGGTGCTTCGCCAAATGAGTGGCAACCGCTGTGGCATTTTCGCAGTGCGCCCGCATTCTTAGTGCAAGTGTTTCCAACCCTTGGATGAGCATGAAGGCATTAAACGGCGACAGCGCGGCCCCCACATCGCGCAACAACGTCACGCGCGCTTTCAGGATGTAAGCAATGGGGCCTAAGGGCTTCACGGCCTGCGTCCACACCGCGCCATGGTAACTGGGGTCGGGCGTGTTCAGCATGGGGAAACGGCTCGCGTGCTTTTCCCAGTCGAATTTTCCACTATCAACAATAATGCCGCCAATGGACGTGCCGTGCCCGCCAATGTACTTGGTGGTGGACAGCATCGTGATGGCCGCGCCGTGCTCAATCGGCCGGCACAACACGGGGCTTGCGGTGTTATCCATAATCAGCGGCACGCCCAGCTCGTTGCCGATCTTGGCGACTTCAGCGATGGGGAATGTTGCAAGCTTTGGGTTTGGTAGTGTTTCGCCGTAATAGCAGCGGGTTTTGGCATCCGTTGCACGGCGGAAATTTTCCGGATCAGCCGGGTCTACAAACCGGGCTTCGATACCCATCGTCTTCAAGGTGTTGGCAAACAAGTTCCATGTGCCGCCGTAAATGTCTGTCGAGCAGACAAAGTTATCGCCCGCATGGCAGATGTTCTGCACGGCAAACAACGATGCGGCTTGGCCCGAGGCCAATGCGAGTGCCGCAACCCCGCCTTCCAAGGCGGCCATGCGCTCTTCCAGCACCGCCGTCGTGGGGTTCATGATGCGGGTGTAGATGTTCCCCAGTTCCTTCAGCGCGAACAGGTTGCTGGCGTGTTCGGCCGAGTTAAACGTGTACGACGTCGTTTGATAAATCGGCACCGCAACGGAATTTGTAGCGGGGTCAGCGCGATAGCCGGCGTGAAGCGCGATTGTTTCGGGGTGTTTGCTTGTGGTGGGCATGTCCCTCTCCGTCGCAGTTGAGTTTCAAAAGCTTAGACGCGTTTGGCCTTTGTAAAGAGCGTAAAGAAATTGTGTGTCGTTTGGGCGGCCAGTTCTTCGCTGCCGACCCCTTTGATTTGGGCGACCATCTTCGCGGTTTGCGTTACGAATGCAGGCTCGTTGGTTTTGCCCCGGTGCGGCATGGGGGCCAGATACGGCGAGTCCGTTTCCACCAGTAGCCGGTCCAAAGGCACGGTTTTTACCGTATCACGCAGGGCATCTGCTTTTTTAAAAGTCACAATGCCCGAAATGGAAATGTAGAGGCCAAGTTCGACCGCCAATGCCGCCAATTCTGGGCCGGAACTAAAGCAGTGAATCAGGCCAGGAAAAGCCCCCTTGCCCATTTCATCTTTCAAAATTGCGGCCATCTCGGCGTCGGCATCGCGCGTGTGAATGATAATGGGCAGCTTCGCCTCGCGGGCTGCGGCGATGTGGGTGCGGAAGCTGATTTCCTGTTCTTTGCGCGGGCTGTGCTCATAAAAGAAATCCAAGCCTGTTTCGCCAAAGCCAACAACCTTTTCATGCTGGGCAAGGCCAATAAGCTTTTCGACATCCACTTCAGGCTCGTTGGCGGCCTCGTGCGGATGAATACCAACGGTGCAGCTAATGTCGTTGTATTTTTCAGCGATGGCTCTGATCTGGTCGAACTTGGTTACATGCGTGCAGATCGTCAGGAAATGCCCGACACCTGCATTGCGTGCACGCGCCACCACGTCGTCTTGCTGGGCGGCAAGTTCAGGGAAATCCAAATGACAGTGACTATCGACCAGAAAGGTCATGGCTATTACTCACATTACGCTCGGTCGTCATTCCCGCGAAAGCGGGAATCCAGGCTACATGTACCGTGTCTTGTTGAGCGATGGTGCCCCGCTTGCGCGGGGGTGACACATTGAGATTTTGCGCAATCACTTCGCCCCCTTGGGTGGCTTTGGGGCTTGGGCCTCGCCTGCAGGTACGTAACGCGGGAATACCGGTGTCGGTGCAGGCAGCGGGCCAGGCTTTAAAGCATGGGCATAACCCAAATGTGCAAAGGTTCGTTCGCCCGCAGGTACACCTAGTTGATCCAGCATCTTGTTGGCCGAGGTCGGCACGAACGGCTGCATCAAAATGCCAAGGTGACGCACCGTTTCAGCCATCACATACAGCACCGTGTTCATGCGCGCGGGGTCGGTTTTCTTCAAGGCCCACGGCGCTTGGCGATCCACGTACACGTTGGCTGCGCGCACAACTGACCAAATGGCATCCAACGCTTTGTCGAAGCCCTGCTTGTCCATGGCTTCGCGCACGGGGCCAATAATGTCGGCAGCGGCTTTCAACAATTCCGTATCTTCTGCTGTAAATGCGCCGGGTGACGGCAGCTCACCGCCCAGGTTCTTGGCAATGAAACCAAGGCCGCGCTGTGCCAGGTTGCCCAGTTCATTCGCCAATTCGCCGTTGATGCGGCCCGCAATGGCGGCTTCGGCAAAGTCGCCGTCGTTGCCAAAGGGAATTTCACGCATCAGGAAATAGCGGATCTGATCCAGGCCGTATTTCGCCACCATGTCGTTGGGGTCGACCACGTTACCCAAAGACTTCGACATCTTCTGGCCTTCCACAGTCCACCAGCCGTGCGCAAACACTCTTTGCGGCGGCGCCAAGTTGGCGGCCATGAGGAACGCGGGCCAATAGACGCAGTGGAAGCGGATGATGTCCTTGCCCACCATGTGCATGACGTTGGGCCAATACTTGGCATAGTCGCCCGATGTGTTCGGGTAACCCAAGGCCGACATGTAATTGGTCAGCGCATCGATCCACACATACATGATGTGCTTGGGGTCATCTCCCTTTGGGCCCGGCACCGGCACGCCCCAGGAAAATGTCGTGCGCGAAATGGAAAGATCGTTCAGGCCGCCTTTCACAAAGCTATAGACTTCATTGAAGCGGCTTTTGGGCCCGATGAAATCCGGGTTCGTATCGTAGAACTTCAACAGCCTGTCTTGGAATGCCGAGAGCTTGAAAAAGTAGTTCTCTTCCTCCACACGCTCGACCGGCGCGCCCGTGGGGCCCACCAACACGCCGTCGGCGTTCTTGGTCAGTTCGCCTTCATCGTAGAAGGCTTCGTCGCGGACGGCATACCAGCCCGCGTACTTTTTCAGCTCAATGAAACCGTTGGCTTCCAACTGCTTCCACAGGGCCTGGCAGGCAACCTTGTGGCGTTCTTCCGTGGTGCGGATGAAGTCGTCGTTGGAAGCGCCAATCACGCCCAAGAGATCGCGGAAATTCTTGGAGTTTCTGTCGCAGAGTTCCTGCGGGCTGATGCCCTGGTCCTTGGCGGCTTTGGCGACCTTCTGGCCGTGTTCGTCGGTGCCCGACAAAAACTTCACATCGAATCCATCAAGCCGCTTGAAGCGGGCCATCACATCGCAGGCAATGGTGGTGTAGGCATGCCCAATGTGGGGCTTGTCGTTGACGTAATAGATGGGGGTGGTGATGTAGAAGGTCTTGGACACGGCGAATGGGCCTAACATGCTAAAAACGGCGTAAAATCTGGGGCTGATATAGCCCGCCCCCGGCCAAGTCGCAAACGCCTTAAAAGTGCGCTAAAACCCAGCTTATGGCTTGTTTTGTTTATGTTTTAGCGAGTTCCGGCCCAAAGGGCCTTCGCACTTACGTGGGCTGGACGACGGACCTGGACGGCCGCCTGGCCGCCCACAATGG
>JAEUKL010000106.1 GCA_016793005.1 Rhodospirillaceae bacterium
TATCGACCAGCCACGCTAGGCCCTGCTGGGGGTGCGTGGTAACGACGGCATGAGGCGGCGGAATGATGGGCGAGCCCACAGGCGGCGATTGCGCCTCTTGGGCGAGTTCGGGGAACGGATCAATCTCGGGCCCCGTTTCAAAAAAAGTACTCCGGACGCCAGGCGCTATAACCGCCGTGGGAGTTGCAAGCTTGAACCCTGGCTTTTGCGTTGGGCTTACAAACACAACGGTGGGCTTTAACGAGTCAAACAGCTTCTCGACACCCGGCGCGTTCAAGTAATCGGTCGGCCCGGTCACCCACAGCAGACGATGTTTGGCTTGGCGTACCGTGCCCAACAGTCCCGGCTTGCGAAATGCAATCAGAACATCCGCGTCGGCGCCGAGTTGCGGGTCGTCCAGAGGCCGCCACTTCGCCCCCTCGCACCAGGTGGGATACTGAACCCGGTTCAGCACGGTGACACTGTGCCCGGCCTTCACCAGTGCGCCACCTAAACTGGCAAATGCCTTCTCGGCGCCGCCCAACGGTCGGCGCGACGAGGTGTAACCGTCAAAAGGGATCGAATCGTCAACTAATACATAATGCATGGCGCGGTGTTATAGCCGCCCCCGAGCCCTGGCGGAAGGTATCGCAGGATTAATGTCCGGATATGATTGGGGCCCGTATACTTGTGAAGCTTTAACGCTTTACCCATATGTTGGAGCCCATATCTTCGGGCCCATATGGTGGAATCTTCCGGATTCTTTTGTTAGCGAGCTTTTTGTGAGCACATTGCATTTCACGACCCTGCCCCACCGTGCCCTCATCGCTGTCCGCGGCGAAGATCGTGGCACGTTCTTGCAGGGCCTCGTCAGCAACGATGTGCGCAAGGTGGAAGCCGGCTTGGCAAGCTGGGCCGCGTTCCTGACGCCGCAGGGCAAATTCTTACATGAATTTTTCATGTTCACGTTGGGCGAGGCGATTTGGCTGGAATGCGAACGCGACCGCCGCGACGACCTCATTAGCCGCCTTGCCAAATACAAGCTGCGCGCCAAAGTGGTGCTGGAGCCTGTCGATGTGCTGAGTGTTGGAACCGCTTGGGGCCGCAATGTCGAAGCCGCCTTTGGCCTGCGCTCCAGCCCCGGCGTCATCACGCCCTTGGGCGCGGGCGTGGTCTACACCGACCCGCGTTTGCCCGATGTGGGTGTGCGCTGGGCGCTCTTGGCCGACAACGCGGCCTCGGTGCTGCAAGAGCTTGGCCTCAAGCAAGGTACACCGGCTGATTACGATGCGCTGCGCTTCAATCTCGGCTTGCCCGACGGCAGCCGCGACATGGAGATTGAAAAAGCACTGCTGCTGGAAAACGGCTTCGAGGAACTGAACGGCGTCGATTACAAAAAAGGCTGCTACGTCGGCCAGGAATTGACCGCACGTATGCACTTCCGGGCGCTGATCAAGAAGCGCCTGCTGCCTGTGACGTTCGATGGCCCCGCACCCGCAGCAGGCACGGCCTTAACGCTTGATGGTCACGATGCCGGTGAAATGAAAAGCAGCGCCGACGGCGAAGGCTTGGCCTTGGTGCGCCTGGAACAGTGGCGCAACGCACCACACGGCATACTGATGGCCGGTGACACTGAGATCACCCCACACGCCGCCAATTGGATGCAGCTGCCGAGCGAGTAGTTTTACTCAAAGTTGTAGCGCGTTATAATGCCCCGTTACTTTTATCGGGGGATGGGGATGCGTCTTTTTTCTGCGGTTGCTATAGGCGCTGCGTGTGTACTGATTACACAGGCTCATGAAGCACGCTCTGAAGAG
>JAEUKL010000115.1 GCA_016793005.1 Rhodospirillaceae bacterium
CACCTGCATCCCAGGTCCCACGGCCACCACTACTGTTGAAAGCGACAAGCACGCCAGCCTTGTGCAACAACGCAGCGGTTTCAGCTCGGGCACCTATATTGTCGAAGCTGGTGAACTGATCAAGCGACGGGTCGATGACGACGGGAATCCGAGCGGCCGCCAGTTCTGCCGCCACACGCCAAGACTCCTCGCCACCGAGGATGATAACTTTAATGTTGTAGTCCGTGGCTAATGCGATGGCTTGGCGAATATCGGCTGCATGAGCGGCAGCGATGGCCAATGGCATCTTGCCGTCCAGGACCGGCTTCAACGCGCGCGCATCATGCGCCTTAAACAGTTTGTCGTCGTCGCGAACCGATCCAGAGCGCAGTTCATCCAAAGCACGCCGAATAACAAGCCATTGCGCCGCGCGCGAGCCCCCTGATTTCTCCGCTGACCGCCCGCCAACACGCGCAAACATGGCAACACGCGCGCGGTCGACGATCTTGGGGCCATTGATCAGCCGCAGCGCCGCACCTTGACCCGAAAACGGCAGTTCAGCCGAGCTGGTGGGTGCTGCGATCGCACGCGTCAAACCATCGGCACGGACATGGGGTAACAATGTCGACTCTGCATTAAGCGCGTACTGAATATCGAACGACGGACCGAAAGAGCCGTTGTCGACGCCGGTATCGACCGTGTATTCCACGTCGCTGACCTCGTTGAGCCCCAAGCTGGTTTCGGACGCCATCAGCCCGGCTGTGACAATACGACCCATAGCGTCGATCACCCGCACGCCAGCCGGCGCAGCAAGGCCCGTTCCAACTGCGGCGATACGCCCATCGCGGATTATGATCGTGCCGTCCTTGAGTGGCTCGTCAACCGTTGAGGTATGAACAGTCGCGTGGATGATGGCGAACGTCTGAGCCTGAACTGTAGGCGCAAGTAGCACGGCGCCGAGAAAGAGTGCGAAGCGCTTCATGGCAGGGCCTCTAACGCCGGTTGGCCCAATTCGAAGTCAGAGAATGGTTGGCGCGTCGGATCGAGGCGGTCGTAAAGCAACGCGCCGTCGACAAATACTTTCTCCGGGCGGCTGTAGACGCTGAACGGGTTGCCCGACCAAACCACGACGTCAGCGTCTTTGCCCGCCGCAATACTGCCGACGCGGTTATCGATCCCCAACACCTTGGCCGGCGTGCTTGTAATCCAGCGCAGCGCCCGCTCGGGCGTAATGTCTACTCCTGCCCGCTGTCCGTAGGACATGGCCTTGGCGGCCTCAATCGTGAAATGATTGGCGATGCGCCGGTTGTCGGAATGCATGGTGACGCAGCCGCCGACCGTATCGATGAAAGCGGCATTCGCGCGTATGCCATCGAAGGCCTCCGGCTTGAACGCCCACCAATCCGACCACACCGCCGAGCAAATGCCGTTGGCCTTCAGGAGTTTAGAAATTTTGTAGGACTCTACCGCGTGGTGAAACATGGCGATCTGGAAGCCAAACTCTTTGGACATATCGACGAGCTGCGCCATGTCGCCAGAACGGTAGCAATGGATATGCACCGACAGATCACCGTACAACGCGGCTGCAAGCGTATCGTTCTTGAAGTTGCGCGCGGGTGGTTCTTTCTTCTCTCCGCTTTCGTAGGCGAGCCAGCTTTCGAGGTAAGCGCGGGCTGCGGACCACCCTTCGCGGTGACCGGCGACATTGCCCATGCGACTGGAGGGAAAACGGCCCTTGGACCCGAAATTACCCTTTGGGTTGGAGCCGCAAGCGATCTTCACACCTTGCTTGGCACCTGGAAACTTTTTGCCTTGAACGGTACTCGCGGGAACATTCTTCAAGACAACAGTGCGCCCGCCGAACAACGTCGACGACCCCGGCAGAACATGGATTGTCGTCAAACCAGCGGCCAGTGAACTGAGGAAATTGGCATCGTGGACATTGATTGAGTGCTCCGCCCAGACATTCGCCGAATTGGGGTCGGAAACCTCGTTGACATCGGTGGGTGATTCACTTTCCAGC
>JAEUKL010000146.1 GCA_016793005.1 Rhodospirillaceae bacterium
AACGACACCTACGGCCATGCGGCCGGCGATGAAGTGCTGCTGACGGTGGCCAACCTACTGCGCAGCCACATCCGCGATACCGACTACATCGGACGCTTGGGCGGTGATGAGTTTGCCATCCTTCTGCCGCGCTCGAACAAACGCAACGGCGTGCGCCGCGCCGAAGAACTGGACCGCAAACTGAACAACGCCTACGCCGCTTGGGGCGGCCACAACATCCAGATCAAAGCCAGCTGCGGCGTGTACATGTATTCGTCGAATATCGAGATCAAGGAACTGCTCGAGAACGCGGATGCCGCCATGTACAAGATCAAGCAAGAGCGCAAACAGCGCTTAGGCATTCAAACCCGCGACTAAGCCTTCTGGAATGAGAACATAAAAAAAGCGGCTCTGACTGAGCCGCTTTTTTTGTTGCTTTAAGCCTTGGGGGCCTCTTCAACTTTCTTTGCCACTTCTTTGGGCAAGTCCAGCTTGATGTGCAGTTCTTTGAGCTGCTTGGCCGAGACTGTATTGGGGGCCTGCATCAGCAAGTCTTCCGCCTTGCCGTTCATGGGGAACAGCGTCACTTCGCGGATGTTCGGCTCATCGGCCAACAGCATGACGATGCGGTCGATGCCGGGGGCCGACCCACCATGCGGGGGTGCTCCGTACTTGAACGCATTCAGCATGCCACCGAAGCGGCTTTCCACGTCGTCCTTGGTGTAGCCCGCGATTTCGAAGGCCTTGTACATGATCTCGGGGCGATGGTTACGAATGGCCCCCGATGACAATTCCACACCGTTACAGACAATGTCGTACTGGAACGCTTTGATCTCCAGCGGATCTTTGTTCAACAGCGCATCCATCTCGCCTTGCGGCATCGAGAACGGGTTGTGGCTGAACTCGATCTGGCCGGTGTCTTCGTTGCGCTCGTACATCGGGAAATCGACGATCCAGCAGAACTTGAACTTGTTTTGCTCCAGCAGGTTCAACTCATTGCAAATCTTGGTGCGCACGGCGCCCGCGAACTTGGCGGCTTTGTTTTTGGCATCGCAGACAAAGAACACACAGTCGCCATCAGCCACGCCGGTGATGGCTTTAATCTGAGCGATGCGATCAGCATCGAGATTCTTCGCAATCGGGCCTTTGGCTTCACCGTCTTTGTACTGGATGTAACCCAAACCGCCCGCACCTTCAGCCCGGGCCCATTCGTTCAGCTTGTCGAACCAGCTGCGCGGTTGATCGGCCGACTTCGGGGCCGGAATGGCGCGGACAATCGAGCCCTTCTCGATGTTCTTGGCAAACAGGCCGAAGTTCGAACCACGGAAAGCTTCGGTGACATCGGTAATCAGCAACGGATTGCGCAAATCCGGTTTGTCCGAGCCGTACTTGGCCATTGCATCGTCGTACGTAATGCGCGGGAACGGCGCTTTCGTGACTTCGCGGCCGTTGGCGAATTCTTCGAACACGCCCGAGAGCACCGGCGCAATCGTGTCGAACACATCGTCCTGCGTCACGAACGCCATTTCAAAGTCGAGCTGATAAAACTCGCCCGGTGAACGGTCGGCGCGGCTGTCTTCGTCGCGGAAGCAGGCCGCGATTTGGAAGTAGCGATCAAACCCCGAGGTCATCAGCAACTGTTTGAACTGCTGCGGCGCTTGCGGCAGAGCGTAGAACTTGCCGGGGTGAATACGCGACGGCACCAGGAAGTCGCGCGCACCTTCAGGCGACGAGGCCGTCAGGATCGGGGTTTGAAACTCGACGAAGCCCGCGTCCCACATGCGCTTGCGAATGCTGGCAATGACTTTCGAGCGCAGCAGCATGTTGTCGCGCACTTTTTCGCGGCGCAAATCCAAGAAGCGATACGACAGGCGCATTTCTTCCGAATAGTCCTGCTCGCCCGCCACTTGCATCGGCAACACAGCCGCATCGCCCAGCACCGACACGGCGCTGACGATCAATTCCACGCCGCCCGTCGGCAGCTTGTCGTTCTTGGTTTCAGCCGAGCGCGGCACGACCTTGCCGGTCACCGAAACGACAGTCTCGGGGCGCTGGCCTTCCAGTTGCTGGAAAATCGGGCTGGAGACATCCACCACGCACTGGGTGATGCCGTACATGTCGCGCAGATCGACGAACAGCAGATTCCCGTGGTCGCGCTTGCGGTGAACCCACCCGGCCAGGCGGACTTCCTGGCCCGCGTGTTCAGGGCGCAGGGCGCCGCAGGTATGGGAACGGTAAGAATGCATTGGATGACATAGCCTTCGGTTAGGGCGGCGGGCGGCCTTAAAAGGCGCCCAAAGCCGCAGTTTTGGCCGGGTTTTGGGGGTTTGCCCACGCCCGGTGCGGGCGTGAAACCACACTGAATGCCCGTTTTTGTCAAGGCTGGCGGCGGATTCGGGGCTTTTCCGAAAAACCAGCGTGATTCAGCCGGTTGCGGCAGGCTCCGGGGGGCGCTACACCTGCCGCCCCATGACCCATGACGCTCCGGTCCTGATTTCGGACACCAACACATTAATTGAGTTCTGCAACCGCCAGGCGTCGGCGGACTTCGTGACCGTGGATACAGAGTTCATGCGGGAAACCACCTTCTGGGCCAAGCTGTGCCTGATCCAGGTGGCAGGGCCCGACGAGGCGGTCTGCATCGACCCCTTAGCGCCTGGGATCAATTTAAAGCCCCTCTATGCCCTTTTCGCCAATGAGAAGGTGCTGAAGGTCTTCCACGCCGCCCGCCAAGACCTGGAAATCTTCCTGCACGAGGGGGGGGCCCTTCCTCACCCCGTGTTCGACACGCAGGTTGCGGCCATGGTGTGTGGGTTCGGCGACCAGGTGGGCTATGAAACCCTGGTGGCCAAGCTGGCCGACGCCAAGCTCGATAAATCGCAGCGCTTTACCGACTGGTCGCGCCGCCCCCTTACAGACCGCCAAGTCAAATACGCCCTTTCGGACGTCACCCATCTTCGAAAGGCCTATCAGGCCTTGGCCAAGCGGTTGGATCGCACCGGGCGCACCGCGTGGCTGAAAGAGGAAATGGAAATCCTCGTCAACGAGAACACCTACCGCCTCGACCCCAAAGACGCCTGGACGCGCATTAAGGCGCGCACGCGCTCGGGCCGCATGCTGGCGGTGTTGCGCGAGTTGGCCACATGGCGCGAAGAAACCGCGCGCGCCCTCGACTGGCCCCGTGGCCGCATCGCCAAAGACGATGCCCTGCTGGAACTGGCGGCCCATCCGCCGTCCACCATTGACGACCTGAAGCGCTCGCGCCTGGCCAAGCAACTCGCCTCGGAACGCTTCGCCAATGGCGTCCTCGGTGCAGCCAAGCGCGGAGCCGCGATTCCTGAATCCGAATGGCCGCCGGTGCCGGACATGGATTCGGGCAACATGGGCCCGCGCGCAGTTGTTGAACTGCTGCGGTTGCTGCTGAAACTGAAAAGTGAACAGCACAATGTCGCCTCACGCCTGATCGCAACATCGGAAGATGTGGATGCGATTGCGCTCAGTGATACGGCCGATGTGCCGGCCTTACACGGCTGGCGGCGCGAATTGTTTGGCGAAGATGCCTTACGCCTCAAACGCGGCGAGCTTGCGATTGCCTTGAGTGATAACGGCAAGAAGATCGAAATCTTCCCTCGCTAAACATCGCTTTTCTTCAGGCGCTGATTATTTCCAATCAATGCGGTGCGCGAAACCTAAGTGCTGGGCCAGGCGCTCTAAGCGCTTGGGGAACGCGCCTGAACTGAACAACGGCTCGTTGGAATTCAGCGTCAGCACCAAAGTCTTGTTCTGCACACTCAGCTTGGCGCGTTTCAAAATGCCCGTCGCGCCGGGTGACAGCGCATAAGCCAAACGCAATGCCAAGCCGATGGCCCGGACACGGAAGATGCGCGAGTCTTCCAGCAACTGATGCGCTTGCTTGATGATCGAGGCCGCGTCTTCGCCGCCGTAGCGGTAGAACATCACCAGCGCCAGGCCGGCGCGATCTTCGTGGCCCAAGCCTAAGAACGGCAGACGCAGGACGCGCAAGAAAGCTTGCTCGCCGCGGTAATCGGGGTGCTCCATCCACCAGGCATCGCGCAAAATACAAGCCGTCAGGCGCAAGCGGCTTTGTTTTGGAGTTTCATCGGTGAAGATTGGTGTCATCCAATCAAAAGTCTCATGCCCCACCGCCGGGTCACGGCCGGCCTTCAGCGCCATGTCCTCGGCCAGGCCAATCAGCGGGTCTTGCTTGCGTAAACTGTCGGGCATGACCTTGAAGAACTGACCTTCGCGCATGCCATAGATGGAGAAGACGATATTCTTGGGCTTGGTGATTTCGATCAGGCGGTCCAGCACCGCCGCCGCCATGGGCAAGTTCGCCAAGCGGCTCTTTGAGACGCCTTTGATATTTTCCAGACTGCGCTGACCTTGGCGGGCGATCACTTCAAACAAGCTCAGCGCGTGCTGGCGTTCCAGCGTGAAATTGTCCAGCACATGCAGCGGATAATTCATCTGCGCGATACAGACGCGGGCCAGAGCGCGCCATGCCCCGCCGACCGCAAACAGTGACTGGTCCTTAGCCCGGCCCGCAACCCACTTATGTTTGTCGAGCGCGCGGTTGATGATGCCAATGGCTTTGCTGCGGTCGCCTTCCGAGGCTTCGGTCAGCCGCAGCAATCCGAGGGGTAAGGTGGTGTGCTCGCTCATGTCGCCCTTGGCGATATGCACCAGCTCCAAGCTGCCGCCGCCAAGGTCGGCCACCACACCTTCAGCATCGGGGATTCCGCACAGCACGCCCAAGGCCGAGCGCTTGGCTTCCTGCTTCCCGGTCAGGATCTGCACCTTCACGCCGCAGCGCTTCTCAACCGCGTTGGCGAACTCTTTGCCATCGATGGCAT
>JAEUKL010000150.1 GCA_016793005.1 Rhodospirillaceae bacterium
GGCATCAAGTCCGATCACATTATTGTGCCTGCGGGTGAAACCACCAAAAGCTTCGAACACCTTTCGCGCGTGCTCGACGCCATGCTGGCCGCGAAATGCGAACGCAAGACCATGATCGTCGCCTTGGGCGGCGGCGTGATCGGCGATTTGGCCGGCTTTGCGGCGTCGATTTTGCTGCGCGGTGTGGACTTTGTACAAATCCCCACAACATTGCTTTCACAAGTCGATAGCTCCGTCGGCGGCAAGACCGGCATTAATACGACGGCAGGCAAGAACCTTGTCGGCAGCTTCCATCAGCCACGCCTGGTGTTGGCCGATACCGATGTGCTGACCACCCTGCCGCGTCGCGAGTTGTTGGCGGGTTATGCGGAAGTCGCCAAATACGGATTGCTGGGCGACGCCGGTTTCTTTGACTGGCTGGAAGAAAATGCAGCCAACGCGTTGACCTTAAGCGATGACGCCCAAGCGGCTCTTACGTACTGCATTGCCACCAGTTGCAAAGCCAAAGCCAAGATTGTCGGCGAGGACGAGAAGGAAGCGGGCGTGCGCGCGCTGCTGAACTTGGGCCACACCTTCGGCCACGCCCTGGAAGCAGAAATGGGCTACGGCGACGCACTCCTGCACGGCGAAGCGGTATCCATCGGCATGGTGCTGGCGTTTGATTTGTCGGCGCGTATGGGCTTATGCCCGGCCGATGACGCGGTCCGCGCGAAGTTCCACCTTGCCAATGCCGGCTTACCTGTGTCGCCGCCCAAAACCGGCCCCAGAGGCAAAATCACGTCGGACGCACTGATCGCGCACATGGCGCAGGATAAAAAAGTCGCCGACGGCGCCGTGACGTTCATTCTGGCGCGCGGCATTGGCCAAGCCTTTACAACTGCCGATGTGCCCATGTTCAAGCTGCAAGAAACCCTTGAAGCAGCGTTACGCGGCTAATTGATCACACTACACTTGCGTAATCCGGATTTGCCTTTTCCGTTGGTTTACCAGATCAGAGCAACGCCATGATCGCCATATCCCTCACCATCCTTCTTTTGCTGACGGTTGCTGCGTTTCTGTCAGCCGCCGAAACGGCACTTACAGCAGCGTCAAAGCCGTTGCTTCACCAGTTGCATGAAGAAGGGAACCAGCGCGCCGGCACCGTAAACCGCCTGCTTGATCAGCGCGAGCACATGATCTCGACCGTGCTTCTGGGCAATAACCTCGTCAACATCCTGGCTTCAGCCTTAACCACCAGCGCCATGATCGAAGCCTTTGGCGACGAAGGTGTGCTGTATGCCACCGTCATCATGACGGTGCTGGTGGTGATCTACGGCGAGATTTTGCCAAAAACCTATGCGCTAATTCACACAACCACGGTGGCCCTTTACACCGGCGGCGTGATGTCGGTGCTGGTTGCGATCTTTAAGCCCTTCAACATCGCGGTGGAGTACTTCGTCAACGGTGCCTTGCGTTTGTTCGGCGTCACCACAGAAACGTCGCGTTCGGCCCAGCAGATCATGGCTGAACTGCGGGGCACCATCGAACTGCAAATGGCCGAGCAGGCGATTAAGGAAGAGGTGAAGCACGAGCGCGCCATGCTGCGCAGCGTGCTGGACCTGACCGATGTTGAGGTGAGCGAGATTATCGTTCACCGCAAAAAGCTGGTGACACTGGATGCCGACCTGCCCATTGCCGACATTATCGAGCAGGTGGCCGCCAGCCCCTACTCGCGTATTCCATTGTGGCGGGGCGAGCCCGACAATATTATCGGCGTGCTGCACGCCAAAAACCTGCTGCGCGCGATTGAGTCTGCCGACGGCAAAACCGATGCGGTGGATGTGGCCGCTCTGGCCTCGCCGCCGTGGTTCATCCCCAACACAACGAAACTGCTGGATCAGATGAACAGCTTCCGCGCCCGGCGCGAGCACTTTGCGATTGTTGTCGATGAATACGGCGCGCTGATGGGCATCGTGACGCTGGAGGACATCATTGAGGAAATCGTCGGCGACATTCGCGACGAGCACGATTTGCCCGTGGCCGGCGTCCGCCTGCAAGCCGACGGGTCTGTGCTGATCGACGGCAGCGTGACCTTGCGCGACCTGAACCGCGAACTGGATTGGGATTTGCCCGACGACAAAGCCTCAACGCTCGCCGGTTTGGTGCTGCATGAATCCCGCACCATTCCTGACCCGGGGCAGAAATTCCTGTTTCACGGGTTTCGCTTCGAGGTGTTACGCCGCCAGCGCAATCAACTGACCTTGATCAAGGTCACACCATCGCGAGCTAATGCTCAGGGTGCAGATAAGGCAGCATAATCAACGGCTCGGATTTTGGTTGCGACAGGGTTTTGGCGAGGCTTAGGCCTTGACCAGTCCTTGCCCTCACGCGCAGACTTAATGTGTCTAGAGCATAGATAACGAGAGTATGGACTTGAGGGGTCTTGAGATCCCAACAGCACGTACGGGATCGACCGCCCCCTAAAGCGCTTCACAGCGTCCGTTTAGGCAAGGAGGGTTATGATGTCCCGTAAGATCGTTCCAGACGTGATTAGCGGCCAAACACTTCAGAAAGTCTCGCCCGGCGAAACCG
>JAEUKL010000167.1 GCA_016793005.1 Rhodospirillaceae bacterium
TAGATCAATCGCGCACCGTCGGGCGTGAGGTACATATGCGTGACACGGTGAAAGCCGAACTTGCCGCCGTCAAAGTCGCACTGAAATTCTTCGACCGCGCCTTTGATCGGATCGATCCGGTATAGAAATGCACCCGTGCCCCCCTGCCCCGGCGGCAGCGGGCGATCGGAATGAACACCCAGCACCACACGGCCTGATGGATCGCACATGACGGCACCGAACGCGCGCGCGGGTTGGAAAGGCCAAGGCTCAAGCTTTTCACCGGCTGCACTGAACCGCGTCACCGCTTTGTTTTGCGAGTCACACACCAGCAATTCCCGGGTTCGCTCGTTGACATCCAGGCCGATCACCAGCCCGGTCAGTCCTGTGCGGTATTCACCCTTCAAGTTGAAATGCGCGTCGTAGTGCAGCACGCGGCCGGGGCCAGCGTGTTTGCGCAAATCGACGTTGCTATCGTCGACATCAGTCGCCCCCAGAAAGATGTCGCCGGGAGCAAACGGGTGGGCGCCCATGTCTTTGGCGCGCAGTGAATCGGGTACGGTCACAGATCGTCCTTCATTTAAGCAATGGTCAGAAGCATGCGGCTCAGATCATCGGGCGCGGTCACCATGGCGTCGTGGCCGGTATCGATGGTTAGCCAGCGCCAGCCGTCATTCGCTTTCACTTGTGCTTCGATGGCATCAGGCTGATCGACGTCGCGGCGCTTTAAGCAACGGATATACGAGACCGGCAGACCTGCGGTACCGCCATTGGCGTAGCGCACCGTCTCCATCAGGGTCGGCAACGGATGGTTGGTGAGATGGCGGCGCACCCAGTCTGCCTTGGGGTGATCCGCAGGCACACCAAACCACGCCACGTCCATGGGTGCGAGCAGATAACCGTCGATTGCGGTTTTAGCGCGTCCTTCGCCCACACCCGGGGCCAAGAACGGATGACCATCGCGTGGCAGGACAGCATCGAGGAACACAACATGGCGGATTTTGCTTTTAAGGCGGTCGGCCACCAACGGCACCACGTGTCCGGCGTAGCTGTGCCCGACCAAAATGACATCGCTTAAGTCTTCAAACGAAAACAGCTGCTCGATATCGGTAACATGCGTACTCAGGTTCACGCTTTTGTTGACGAGATGCGCACGCTCCCCCAAGCCCGTCAGCGTCGGCGTGAACACAACATGGCCTGCAGCGCGCAAGCTTGCGGCCACATCGCGCCAGCACCAGCCCCCGTGCCAAGCGCCATGCACAAGTACATATACCTTTTGCGACTCTTTTGATTGTGCGTTTGCACCCATGCTTGCCGCCGCCATTGCTGTTGCTGTTGCCGCCACCGCTATTGCTTCACGCCGATTCATGTGCATGTCCATCGTTGTGAATTGAAAAGGCTACGCCTCTCGGGCACAAACACATATCACGACGCAGCCATAAGACGAGGCACTGCCGATGAAGCTGAAAACGCTCGCCCTCTCTTTAGTCGCATTTGCCATATGCGCGCCAGGGATATACGCAAACGCCGGGGCCGCCACGTTACTGCGAGGCACCAACACCGAACCACGCAGCCTTGATCCGCACCTGGGGTTGGGAAATTCCGCGTCGATCATCCTGAATGATTTATTTGAAGGTCTGACCAGCACTGGTCCCGATGGCAAGATCGTGCCGGGGGCGGCCGAGGCGTGGGCCGTCAGCAGCGATGGACTCAAATATACTTTTACGTTGCGACCGAATTTAACGTGGTCCGACGGCAAAGCGCTCACGGCCGATGACTTTGTATACTCATTTCGCCGCCTGCTCGACCCGAAAACCGCCGCAACATTTGCGTCGTTCATGTACCCGATCAAAAACGCGAAGGCCGTAAACAGTGGCGAAGTTGCACCGGATGCGCTTGGTGTTGCCGCACGCGATACGCGCACTGTCGTGTTCACTTTGGAATATCCTGCGCCGTATTTTGTACAGTTGATGGCCGCTAACGCCGCCGTGCCGGTGCCGCAACATGTGATTGCCGCGAAAGGCAGGAACTGGACCGAACCCGGCGATATGGTGTCAAACGGCGCCTATGTGATGACCGAGCGCGTGCCGCAAACATTGATCCGCGCCAAGAAGAACGAGAAGTTTCACGCGGCGGCATCGGTCGGAATTGATGAGGTGGTGTTCTACCCGACTGAAGACCAGGGCGCGACCTTGAAGCGGTTTCGAGCCGGCGAACTTCATATCGCGCTGAATTTCCCGGCGGATCAGGTTGGTTTGATCGAGAAGGAAATGCCCAAGGCGCTGCGTGTCGGCCCTGCATTATCGGTCTATTACCTGATGCTCAACCAGACCAAGCCGCCCTTCAACGATGCGCGCGTGCGTGAAGCGCTGTCGTTGGTCATTGACCGCGAAGGACTGGTGCAAAAGCTGCTGCCGCCGGGCTCGGTGCCCGCGTACAACTTGGTGCCGCCATCGACGTCCGACTACACCGCACAGGGTTTGAATTTCAAAGGCACGCCGTTGCCGCAGCGCATAGCGGCGGCCAAAAAACTTTTGGCCGAAGCCGGATACGGCACCAATAAACCGCTCGCCTTCAGTTTCAAATTCGACACCGTTGAACAGAACCGCCGGCTCGGCACAGCGATATCGTCCATGTGGCGCGGGCTGGGGGCGCAAGTTACGCAAGACAACAACGGACCGCAAATCGTGGACAAAGATGCGCGCACCGGAAACTACGACGCCGTGCGCTGGACGTGGTTCGCACCCTATGATGACCCGGTGACTTTTTTGGGCCTGATTGAAACCGGCAATACGACGAATCGGGCAACCTATTCGAGCGCCGCGTTTGATGCGGCCCTGGGTAAGGCCCGGGCCTTGCTTGACCCCGCCGCCCGCAGGCAGGCCCTGCAAGAGGCCGAAGCCATCGCCATGAAGGATCACGCGGTTATACCGATCTACTTCCTGGGTAATCGTCGTCTGGTCAGCCCCAAGGTCCAGGGCTGGATCGAAAACCCGCGCGCCGTCAATTTGACCCGCTATTTAACGCTCGCGCCCTAAAGATATATATTTATACATATAATTCAAATAGTTACGCCATGTCATGCGGTGCTTGCGCCGGGCGGACATAATTTGTCATATTTATATTACCTTTCGCCTTGACCCGGCGCACAACGGCCCCCTACCTTGCGGCTCGCCGTATTTTTCGTGCCGTGCTTTTTAAAAAGTACCGCTTTTGAGGGGGGAGTCTTCCAATGCCTGATACCGCGCCCGCACCGATGGTCCGCCATGACGGAACCTATGACTTTGCGCCATTACGCTCGGACAACGTTACCGTCGCCGTCGTCCAAACGCGTGTACACGGCGTTGATGGCGATAACCCGGCCCCTGGTATCAAGGACAACCTGGATTACTTCATCGAGTGCATTGATGCGGCCCAAGGCTACGGCGGCCGGTCGGACCTTTTGTGCTTCCACGAATTTCCCATCACCGGCTTTCGCCGCTGGACCCGCGATCAGCACTACAACCTCGCGATTGAAGTGAATGGGCCCGAGTTGGAGCGCGTGGGCGAACGCGCCAAGCGCTACAACTGCTACATCGTCTTTGGCACCTACGCCAAAGACCCGGTGAACTGGCCCGGCCACATTCTGCACCTGATGGTGCTGATGGGCCCCGACGGCAAAGTGCGCGCCACGCACTGGAAGCAGCGCAACGTGCGCGGCATGTTCCCAGGCTCCGAGCAATACACCAGCGCGATCTACGACGTTTATGACCGGTTTGTGGAAATGTACGGCCTTGATGCCGTGATTCCGGTTGAACGCACGGACATCGGCAACATCGCCATGTCGGCGGTGCAATTTGAACCTGAACTGTTCCGTTGCATGGCCATGAAAGGCGCTGAAATCATCGCGCGCGTGGCAACGGGCGGCTTTGAGTCCGATGACATGAAGCTGACCAGCTATCACAACAGCCTTTATACGCTGATCTGCAATAATTCCATCAACGTCGGCCGCCGCGGAACCGGCTTCCTGGAAGACACCAACTACGGCGGCCCGGGCCGCTCGGCCATTTATGGCCCGCGTGGGATTGAACTGGCCATGGCCGGCCCCTTCGAGACCAAGCGCATAGCGCAGATCAACATGAAGGATTTCCGCGCCAAGCACCGTACCCCCGATGTGCATATGGACATCTACAAGCCCGTGTTCGACCAATACCGCACGCGGTATGATCGCGGCCTGTACGAGAAGTACATTCCGAAGGACGGGCCGGATGCATTCCGTTACTTCAAAGAGAATGCGCGCTGGACGCACTATTGGTAAAATTGACGCAGGTTCACACCCGCCTCGTCTCTCTCATACTTCAAGGTCACGCTGATGTTTTTATCGCGCTGTAAGGCAACCGTTTCAGCTTTGGCCCTCGCTGCGGCCGTAACGCTGGCGCCGTTGACCGCAGACGCCAAGATGGTGCTGAACCGCAGCTCCGCCGCCGACCCCGACACGCTGGATCCCCATGTGTCGTCGGGCAACTCGGCGGCGATTGTGCTGTACGACATCTTCTTGCCGCTGATGACCTTGGATGTGAAAGGCGACGTGGTGCCGGGCGCTGCTGAAAGCCACACCGTCAGCCCCGATGGTTTGGTTTACACCTTCAAGCTGCGCCCGGACCTGAAATGGTCGGACGGCAAAGCGCTGACGGCAGAGGATTTCGTCTACTCTCTGCGCCGCATCCAAAACCCGGAAACGGCGGGACGTTATGCGCAGTGGTTCTGGTCGATCAAGAACGCTGAAGCGGTCAACAAAAAACAAGCCAAGCCCGAGGACATGGGCGTGAAGGCCGTGGATGCCCGCACGGTGCAGATCACGCTTTCATCTCCGTCGCCGATCTTTCTCGAGATTATGGCGACGTTCACGTCCTCGCCGGTCCCGCGCCATGTGGTCGAGAAATTCGGTCGTGAGTGGACAGCGCCTGAGCATATCGTCTCAAACGGCGCCTACATGGTAACCGAGCGCGTGCCGCAAACGCGCGTGAAGGCTGTGAAGAACCCAAACTTCTACGATGCAGCCA
>JAEUKL010000243.1 GCA_016793005.1 Rhodospirillaceae bacterium
CAGCTACCCGGGATTGTCGCTGGCGGAATTAGCGCAGGCTTTCGGGCTTTCACGAGGTACAGCTTATCGCCTGCTCGAAACGCTGTGCGATGAGGGCTACGTCGAGCGCGACCCCAGCACCGGCGGGTACATGCTGGGCAACCGCGTGCGCTCGCTCAGTGATGGTTATATCGACGAGCAATGGCTGAAAGACCATGCGTTGGAGCGTCTGTATGCCCTGGCGGACGCGGTGAAATGGCCCTTGAAGCTGGCAACGCTTCACGGCTTTGAAATGCTGGTGCGCGCCAGTACTGACCTGCGCAGTCCGTTTGCACAGTCGCGCACGTTCGCGGGCCATCGCGTGCCCTTGCTGCGCAGTGCGGCCGGACTTGTTTACTTGGCCTTCTGCCCGGATGAGCAGCGTGCGCTGTTGATTAAGACCGTGCGCCATTCGTCGTCAGTCGCCGCCGATATTGCCGAAGCCAGCGCACCGGGCCTGACCAAGCGTCTGCGTGAGATTGCGCGCGATGGTTTTGCTTTCATTGGTGACGCCAAACTGTCGATGGTCGCCGTGCCGATCCTGACGCAGGGCGGTATTTTCGCGGCCATCGCGATGCAGTTCTTCACCAAAGCCTTAAGCCGTGCTGCCGTGCGTACGGACTACGTGCCGCAGCTGCAAGCGGCCGCGCAGGATATCGCCAGCGGTTTAGACCGCCGGTAAGCTTTTTTTAAGACTTCGGCCCCAGAATTTTGGCCAATGCATCCAGTCGGCTTTCGCGTGGGTCGACGTGCACCTTTGGCCCTTCGCGCGTAAATTCCATAATGGTGTGGCCGTCGTACATGGGCCACTTTGGCTGGCCTTCGGTTGATGGATTACTGTTGAGCGCAAAGGCACGCCACATGGCGTTCATGGCTTTGGCGGCAGCTTTCTCGGCCTCACCCGTAGCAGGCTTAACTCCAACGTTCAGATTGTCGAACACGTAACGGATTTCAGCCGCATGCGCGGCCCCTTTACCTGCGGCTGCATCCTCGGCGCTCACAACGCTGAACAAATAAAGGTATGTCGGGTGACCATTTCTCTGGTGAAGGCGAGCAAGCCCGCGCGCTTGCTCGGTGAAAGCGACGTCGCTGCCCAGGTGCGACACGTACATCTCTTGCCCGCCATAAGCCTTGGCCAAGGCTTCATCTTCGCTGGCCGGCACCAACTCGCGCAGTTGCGGCCGGTTGATGTCGCTCATGGGCGTTTCGTGGCTGTTTGAGCCTAAGATGAACGGCACGGGGGCGGCTTTGTTTTGTCGAAACGCCTCCCACAAATCCGAGGTGATGTATTTCCCATCCAGGATAAAATTCATCCCCATCATGCCTGTGGCCGACGCAACAATGTCGTCCGCCGATACCGCGCGCAACGCGGTCGCATCGGCGGCTTTGACGCCTAAGGCTTCCATAACGCTGTTGCCTTCTGCCTCGGCCGAGGGCCTGCCATCGGGTGTGGGGGTGCTGAGGCGCGGGTATGTGCCACGGCCATATCCCGACTCGGCAATCGCACGGTGAAACAATCCGCGGGCCTCGGGCGAAATCATCAATGCATCGACAGAGTAGGCGCCGGCTGATTCGCCAAAGATGGTGACGTTGTTCGAATCCCCGCCGAACGCCGCGATATTTCGCTGCACCCACTTCAAGCCCGCGATCTGATCCATCAGCGCGTAATTGCCCAACTGTCCGCCGTCGGCATTCTCTTTGCTGAGGGCCGGGTGCGCGAACAGGCCCAGCCGGCCCAGACGATAATTGATCGACACCAAAATCACGCCGCCGCGCGCGAAGGCCGAGCCGTCGTGCACCGGCGCCGCAGCTGCGCCCCCCACCATGCCTCCACCATGAATCCAGACCATGACGGGCAAAGGCTTTGCGCTGCGCGTGACGGGGCGGAAAATGTTCACCGTCAGGCAATCTTCACTCATATCCTGGCGGCGAAAAACGAACCCAGAGCCATCAACGCGCTCGGACTGCATGCAGACGAAGCCATAGGTGTTGGCGGCGCGCACGCCTGTCCACGCGGCTGCCGGCTGCGGGGCCCGCCAGCGTAAGGGGCCCACGGGTGGTGCCGCGAACGGAATGCCTTTGAAGCTTTCAACGCCGTCCCCAGCCATGCCCGTAACAAGACCGGTTTCAATCTTGATGGGAGCGGTAGCCGTTTCAGCCGCTGTCGACTGTAAAGGCGCCAAAAGCAGCCCAAGCATAAGTGCCGAAACCACGCCAGCGCGCATGATGCGTCTCCAATCTAAAATCGACCGCGTCGCAGAGACTGAGTAGAAAATAGGGGCGGGTAACGCGCAATCGGTTGTGCAAAACCGTGCCGCAATTTGGGCGCTGACCGGGGCCAATCGACCATTAATCGGGCATCCGCCGCGGCCTATTTGGCCGCGGCCTCGATCTCGGCCTTGAAGGCGGCAGCAGATTTCTTGCCCTGGATGCGCGTTTTCACTTTGCCTGTGCGGTCCAGCACATATGTGGTCGGCACAACCTCGTTCCAGGCGGGATCAATGATGCTGACCAGGTAATCCACCTCAGTCGTATCGCGGGCGTAGGTTCGGAACGTCGGGAAATAGCGCTGCTTTAAAGCGTCGATCTGCTTTGTAGCGGGTCCGGCATCGTCGATAGCCACGCCGATCAGTTTGACTTTCAAGTCAGCCAGTTCTGATTCCACTTTGATCAGGTCAGGAATTTCCACCAGGCACGGCGCACACCATGTGGCCCATAAGTTGACCACAACAATGTTGCCGCGCTCGGCCTCCAGCAGGGTTTTGAACTCTTGCGGGCTGATGGCTTTGACGGGCGTGGCACCAGCACCCAGCGCCGTGCTGCCGCCAAGTCCGATCAGAACGGCAACGGCCAGAATGAACCTGTGCATGATGTCAGTTCTTCACCACTTTGGTCGCGGGCGATGCAGGCAGCACCTCGGTGTAGATGCGGTTCGACTGTTGATAGGCGATCTGGAACTTGCCATCGCGCCGCACAGCGACAACCGGGTTCTGGGCATTCTCTGGGGCAGCCGCCAATTCGATGATATCGCCGGCAGGCTTTCCGGTCACATCGTACATGCGGTAAAACACGCGGCGCGCGCCGGTGGTCTTGCCATGCCACGCCAGCAGCACGTAGCGGCCATTGGTGGCGATTGACGGGGCATCAGAAACCTGCGCGTCGGGGTGCGCCGGTGTGGCGGTGAAGGTTTTGCCGTTATCGCCCGAGTACGAGAACAACACACCCGGTTTGGCTTCGCCGCCGTTATAGACGGCCGTGAACACAGCGTTTCCTGAAACTGCAATCGCGGTTGGTTTCAAGGGGCAGCCGGCGATCTGCCAGGCAGCGCCCCCGGTATCGACGCGCTCACTCATGGTGTCGGTTGCTGCGTCGAGGCGCGCAAACGTGGACGGGCGGAAGTTATCAGCGGTCACTTTGCGCGAGCCGATCAGGATATTCGATTGCGCGTCCGCAATCGCCATCAATTGGCAGCAGGGGCATACACCGCCTTGCAACTGCTGTTTCTCGGTCTGGAACGTCGCGCCATCGTCGCGCGAAACAGACGTAAACAATGCGCCCGCATCGGCTTCAGACTTCATGAAGCGCGTGTCGATCCACAACACATGAATACTGTCATCGGGGGCCACCGCCATCGCACCGAAGGCCGCTGCACTGGTGAAGCCGCCATGAATGACAGCGCTCATGTCATTGTCGGTCAGCGTGCCGATGCGCTGCGGGGCTTCAAAGCTTTTGCCGCCATCCAACGAACGGGTGTGGTGGAAGGTCAACGCGGGTTTATTTAATTTCGGGTGGATTTCATTGGCGGTGTAGGAGACCTGCCACGATCCTTTTTTGGTGCTGTCAATGCGTGGGCGGCTGACTTGCTGACCCCAGACGACACCCGAATCGTGATTCACTTTGGTCGGCGCATCGAAGGTTTTGCCGCCATCGCGCGACAAGGCGACATATAAGTCTGTTACAGCCAAGTGATTGTCGTGGGTGCCGCCGCTCTCCTGCCGGCGCTGTTCGGGCGCTTTATCGACCCACAGTATGGCGATCTCGCCTTTGGCGTTGATGGCTACATCCGGCGCAATCGCCATGTGCTCGGCGGGGCTTACAGGCGCGGCTGTGGCGGGTGTAAAAAAAGCGAGTGATGCGAGAACAACAAAACCGGCCTTGAATGACATGAACGTCTCCCCCATTTGTGGCGATATCGGCCCACGCGCCATCCTATTCCAGAATCAAAGCCTTGCTCAACGCCGGGCGTGAAATATCAAACGTCATCAAGATGTTGTGTATGATGGGGCGCGGGCGGTAGAGGCGCAAAATGGCATTACTTTTCATGCCAAATTAGACTTACATCAAACATACGCCTGCTTTTTGATGCATGCTCGGGTCAAAGCGGTTCGAGGCCAGGATGTTGGGTTTATCGTTCATCACCATTCTCCACCTGATCATAGCCGTGCCGTTGTGCGGCCACGTTCTGCTGCGCAAAGACAATGAATCGGTGGTCGTCGGCTGGATCGCGCTGATCCTGCTGTCGCCGTTCCTGGGCAGCGCGCTTTATGGACTATTCGGCATCAACCGCATCGAGCGCAGTGCGCGTAAGTTGCGCAATCGAGCCCAGGTTGGTGCCCGGTCTGCACTCTCGGCCTTCTTGGTGCCGGACATCGCCAAAGCCGACCTCCGGCTTTCGGGTGACGCGACAGCCATCAACGATTTGCCATTCCTGCCGGGCAATCAAGTTATACCTTTAATGAACGGGGACATGGCTTATCCGGCAATGCTGGAGGCCATTGCGGGCGCCAAGCATACGATCGCGCTGTCGACCTATATTTTTGACTATGACGCGACGGGCCAAACATTTGTCGCGGCACTGGTTGCGGCGGTTGCGCGCGGCGTCAACGTACGTGTGATGATCGACGATGTGGGATTGCACTACAGTGCCCACGCCATCGACGAATACCTGGCGAAGGGTGGCGTGGCAACGGTGCGGTTCATCCCACACAATTTACGTTTTATTCGCTTCTTCAACTTGCGCAATCACCGCAAGATCATGGTTGCCGATGGACAGGTTGGCTTTATCGGCGGAATAAATATCCGGCACGGCAATATGCTGAGCGCGAAGCCGAAGCATCCCGTACAGGATATTCACTTTCAGGTCCGTGGGCCCGTGCTTGATCAGATGTCGGCGCTGTTTGAAGAAGATTGGGAGTTTGCCAAAAAACAAGAGATCGACCTGCCACGCTGGTCCGAGACAGCCGCGTATCCCGGTCTGGTAGAGGCGCGGCTGGCGCCCGCGGGTCCCGATCACCGTATTGAAACCCTGCAGTGGCTGATTCTGGGGGCGCTGGCTGTCAGTCAGAAGCATGTGCGCATCATGACACCCTATTTCATTCCAAATCCAAATCTTGCGACAGCGTTATGCGTGTGCGCGCTCAGGGGTGTTGTGGTCGAAGTTTTGTTGCCGGCGCGCAGCAATATTCCCGGCTTTGATTGGGCCATGGCAGCCAACTTCGAGAAGTTGCTGGCGTACGGTGTTAGAATTTACTTCAGTCCGCCACCGTTTGATCACAGCAAACTGATGATCGTCGACGGACGCTGGGCACTAGTGGGGTCTACAAACTGGGATCAACGCAGCCTGCGACTGAATTTTGAAGCGAATTTGGAGTGCGTCGATCCGGCCTTGGGGGGCGAACTTGAACGGTATTTCGACGGCAAAAAGGCGTTAGCGCGTGAGTTGCAGTTGCAGACCGTGCAGGCGACGCCGCTGTGGATGCGTCTGCGCAACAACTTCGCGCGCCTCTTCAGTCCTTATTTATAAGGCGAAGCGATGATCCGCGTTCTGAACCGCAAAAACGCTTATCGCATCGTCCCCGAAGACGACGCGGTGCGCGTGCTGGGGCAGGCCACGCGCAAAAGCCTGGGCCATCATTTCACGATGATCTGTTGGAACATGTACAAGGCTAGCCGCCGGGGCTGGCTGGAAGATCTAACAACCTTGTCAGCCGATGCGGATTTCGTCTTGTTGCAGGAAGCCATGCTGCACGGCGACAAGGCGCATCCATTTCATGTCTCCAGCGGTTTTGAATGGGTAATGGCGCAAAATTTCGCTTACCGGTCCACGGCTGTAACCAGCGGCGTGAAAACCGGCAGCCGCATTGCCGCACTCAGCCGCCGGATATTGCGCTCGCCTGACCGCGAGCCGATTATTGATCTGCCCAAGATGATGCTGGCGACCGAGTACGATATCCTGAATACCAGCGGCAACCTGCTGATCATCAACATCCACGCCATCAATATTACGTCGTCACGCAAATTCGGCCGGCAAGTGGCGCAACTGGAAGCCGTGCTGGATGCGCATAAAGGGCCGGTGATTTTGGCGGGCGACTTCAACACCTGGAACCAAAACCGGCGCTGGATTTTGTTTGATGCGATGGAAAACCATCACCTGAATCATGTGCCCATTGGCGCACCTCAATGGCGTCACCTCAATCAGGTGCTGGATCACGTCTTTTACCGCGGCATGGTGCTGAAGACCGCCACATGCATGCAGCATATCCGAAGCTCAGACCATATCCCGCTACGTGTTGAGTTCGAGCAGTTGGCGCGGGTTTGACTTTATTTCGCGCTACGCACGTAGGCGATCACCTGTTCGATCTCTTCGTCGGTCAGGTAATCGAACGCCGGCATCAGCAGTTTCATCGTACTGTCCGGGCTATCGGGCTGACGGCCTGATTTGATGAACGCGGCCAGTTCCTTGTCGTTCAAACGTTTCACGAACGCGCTGGCGACGAGGTTCGCACCCTGGCCCTTTAAGCCTTGAGCATTGTCGCCGTGGCAGGCCGAGCAGTTATCAATGAATGCTTGTTTGGCGTTGGCGGGAGCGACTTTACCCGGGATATCGTGCTGGCGGGTCTTCCAGGCCCAGGCCTGCACGTTGCTGTCGGTGTGCGCGCGTGCGGTGGGCACGGTTTCCGACATCAGGCGCGAGTCGATTTCCGACACGGCTCCAAACACCAGAATACCACCGACACCCATGACGGCCGCAAAGCCCAAAGCCGCTAGTTGCTTAAAGCCGTCCAGTTTCAGTTTCGGGACCGAGTTCAGAATTGCGATCAGCAGCATGGCCGTGCAGACGATCACGGTCATGTGGAACATGCTGACCAGCATTTCGGGCGACCATACACCGCCGTATTCGAAAAATTCCGAGATCGTATGCGCATCCGTGTTCGGAATGCTGGTCACCGAGAACTTGGTGATGCTGGCTTCGTACGTGTCTTGCAGGGCTGTGACCATCGAGGCGATGACGGCAAACCCCACCGCGTAACCCGCCTGACGCAGGGTTCCAATCATGCCCGAGGCTATGGCGGCCATGTTCGGCGGCACATTTGAAATCAGCAGACTGTTGTTGGGCGAAAAGAAAAGCCCGGTCCCGATACCCAAGAGGATCATCGGCACCAGCAGGTACAGCACGGATGTATCCAGATGGATGAACAACATGCTCAGGTAGCCGGCCGCCGCGAACAGTGTACCCGCAAAGCACAGTGTTTCAGCGCCAAACTTATCGGCCAGTTTGCCGGCGTAGGGGCTGATGACGGCGGTCGTGATGGCGGACGAGCACAGCACCATGCCGACCGTCCATGATTTGATCTCCATGCCGGTGATCAAAAGGATCGGCATCACGAACAGGTACACCGGGAAGCTGGCAAACACGGCCGTGAAGGCAATGGCGGCCTTGGTGAAGTTGGCGTTCTTGAACAGGTGCAGCGGCACAATGGGGTTTTCAGACCGGTTTTCCTGAACCAGGAACAGGCCGAAGAACACAAAGCCTGAAATGAAAATCAGCCATGCGGTGATTTCCAGGTGATTGTCTTCGACGGGCAGCCGGTTGAAGCCGAACAACAGCCCAAAGAAGCCAATCGTGAGCAAGATCGCCCCGGCAAGATCGTAGGTGGAGGCGCGTTTTACGTCTGCTTTTGGCAGTGCATCCCCAAAGGCCGTCCAGGCGATGGCGATGGCGGCAATCGCAAACGGAATGCGCACCGCGAAAATTGCGTTCCAGTCGAAAGCGTCCAACAAAACACCGGCGAACACAGGGCCGGCGATAAAGCCAAACGCATTGGCCGACTGCATAATGCCCAGCGCCTTGCCGCGTTCCGACGGCGGGTAGACTTTGGTGGCCAGCGCAAACGTAAACGGCAGGAAGATCGCCATTCCTAAGCCTTGGATGACACGCAAGCTGATCAGCACTTCAATCGTCGGCGCGAAAGTACAGGCGATCATGGCCAGGGCGTACACCGTCGTGCCGATCTGGAACATGCGCACCTGGCCCACCACGTCGCCGATGCGCGACAGGAACAACTGCGGGCCCGTGGCGGCAATCAGGTACCCCAGGGCTACCCACACCACCATCGCCGTCGATGTATCGAGGTTGTCGATCATGTCCGGGAAGGCGATGGGCACGAAGCTTGAATCAAGGCTCGCCAGCACGGTCGACAGCACCAGTGCCGTCATGATCAGCATACGCTTGGTCGGCGTAAGGCTGTCCGATGCTTTGGGGATTACAGCCGCAGTTGCAGTGGTGTCGGTCACGGGGTCAAGCCTCTAGCTGAACTTTACGTCCGGGATTTTGAACAGCGACTTCCAGTCTTTCGCGATCAGCAAGTCCATCAGTTCCGACTGGCCGCTCTCTTTCCGGTGCTCCATTTCGGCTTTCACGGTCTCAAGCGCGTGATGCACGGCGGGCCCGAACAGATATTCCAGGTATTCCATCGGAATGCGCGCCTTGTCCGAGATCGTGCCGTCTTCGTTGTACGTGGGCGGCAGGATCGGCGGAATGTAATACACGTTGGGCTGCGTGCCGTACTCGGGGTGCAGGGGCAGGGCCACCTTCCACTTGTTCACCAGCTTATCAATCGGGCCGTCGGCATCATCCAGGAAACCCACAAAGCGCAAACGGCCCGGGCATTGGCGTGCGCAGGCCGGCGCCACGCCCTGTTCGACGCGCGGGAAGCAGAAAATGCACTTGTTCGATTTCTTGGTGACGTAGTTGTAGTAAATCTTGTCGTAGGGACAGGCCTTGTTGCACTCGCGGAAGCCCTGGCACTTGTCCTGGTCGATCAGCACTACGCCGTCCTGCTCGCGCTTGTAGATCGCGCGCACCGGGCAGGCTTCCATGCATGACGGCTTGGTGCAGTGGTTGCACAGGCGCGGCACATAGAAGTGATAGTTGTTGGGATATTCACCCGAGCTTGAGTCTTCGTCCCAGTTGGGGCCCCACAGCATTTTCTCTTCTTTATGAAGTTGCTGCTCGGTGCCGTCGAAATAGACAGCTTGGTGGTTCAACTTCGACGCAATGCCGTAATCGACAGGGTCATGCAGCTTGCCTTCGCGTAAGTGCGCGCTGTCTTTCCAGCCGCCGCCATGCTGTTCCCAGTTGCGCGGATAGCCCTTGCCGGGGCGCGTTTCCACGTTGTTCCACAGCATGTACTCCTGGCCGGGCTCGTCGCTCCACAGCGATTTGCAGGCGGCCGTACAGGCTTGGCAACCGATGCACTTATTCAGGTCGATGACCATGGCAACTTGACGGGGCATTAACGGGCTCCTTCCACAGAAGCATCGAGCGATTGATTTTGCCAGGCGAGGTCCGCCCGGATGAAACGGTTCAGCGCCGTCACGACAGCGCCGAAGAACGAAGACTGTTGCGCGTTACGTGATAGCCGATCCATCACGCCGGGCATCCAGTCGGCGATGTGGCGGGCTACGAAGTCGCGCTGCGCCAGTTGCAGCGACAGTAATGCGCGGGCGTCGGCTGCGGCGCTTTCCTGGTGTGCCAGCGTCTGCACAAATTCCAAGAGGATCGACAGATGATCCGGCGCCCACTGGAAACTCGGGTTCAGGGCGTAATTGAAATGCTCGTAGAACCGAATGATCTCTTCCTTGGCGACAGATTCATTGGTGCGGACCAACTCAGCGCGTAACGGCACAGGCGGGCCGTCAGAGCCGACCTCAAACAGCCCGCTGTACTGCCGGCGTATCAGGCCCATGTCTGCGTCATCAAAGGCCTTGGCCGCGTCTTCTACATCGCTGAGGTCGAAGGTGAAGGGCAGCACGTGGGTGGTATCGGCCAGTTGCTGCACCAGATCGTGCAATGCGTACGAAACTTTTGCGTCGAACGGCGAGGCCAACAGGTTCGAGAACAGCGCATAGGCCAGCGTACGTGCGCGTGCACTATCCGCATCCCTGAGGCCGATGGGCGTCAACGGATTCAGCACAACAGGCGCGTGCGACGTGTTGGCCATGCCGGGTGCCATGCTCAGGTCTTTGCACTCTGGTTGCGGCGCTCAGCCAGTTCAAAGTCACACGTGAAGTCCTTGTAGGTCTGGTTGGGCGCAAAGGCCAAAACCCGGTAGCCCAAGTGTCCGTAATCGCCCGCAACCGATGTGGGCTTGATCAGCCCGGCGGTGGTGATGACCGCGCCGAAGTTCTGGCGGTTCTTGAACATCATCGGGTCCCAGCCGTGATACATGAACAGCATGTTGGGCTGAATCCCGTTGGACAGGTGCGCGTTCACGAAGAATTCGCCCAAGGGGCTGAAGACGCGCACCAGATCGCCGTCCTCAACACCGCGCGCCGCAGCATCCTTCGGGTTGATGTAAATATCCGGCTCGCCGCGTTGCAACTGCAATAACAGATGATCGTCACGCCACATCGAGTGAATGCCGTGGCGGGCATGCCCCATCATAAATTGCATCGGGTAGCCCGGAATACGCATGGGTGCGCGGTGGCTGGGCAATTGCTCGCCGTCTTCCAGGAACCAGGGATGGTCCACGTAGTATTGTTGGCGGCCGGTCAATGTTTCGTAGGGTCGCTTGTCGCGCACGCAGCGGAACACATCGTTGTGGTAGGGCGAGTTGTCGCCGTTCCAGGCAGCTATGTCTGAATCGTCCACGCGCACGATGCCCTTCTTGGCCATCTCGGCGAAGGACATTTTCGGCACGCCCGGCGTCGTGTTGATGATGAACTGAATGACGTCGCGCACACTGCGGATGCGCCCGTCCATCGTGTAAAGGTCGTGGTAACGTTGCGGGTCGCGGTGCACCGAACGGCCATCCACATCATCAAAGAACGATTTGATGTTACGCTCTTTGGCCCGCGCACTGATGGCCTTCGAGATGATGTAGATCGCATCCCAGTCATCCACCGCTTCGCCCAAGGGCGGCACCGCAGAGTCCAGGATTTGAATGTAGGGCGTGCGCGACTGGAACATAATGTCGGCGCGCTCGTAGTGGTGGGCAATCGGCAGCACATAGTCGGCATAGAAGGGCGTCACACCCATGTCGGGGGCCAAGGCCACGATCATTTCCAGCTTTTCAAAGGCATCCTCGCGCCATTTCTTGCCCGAGGCGCGCCAGTTGGCGCCGTTGTTGCCCATGAAGAAGCCCATGCGCCAGCCCTTCTCGTGGTACTTCGGGAAGTAGGCTTCGCGGACGGATTCTTTGTATTTCGCGTCGCAACGCTCGGCGAGTTCCTTGCCGTAGACCTGCTCGTTCAGGTCTTTCATTTTGCCGTGGTCGTAGTCCCACGTCGTCGCCGAGACAATACGCGTGGCCGGGCCGACATCGGCAAACGCAAACGCCAGCATGCCGCCGGCCTTAGGCGCATTGGCGAACTGGATGCCGCCGCCTTCCTGGCCAGTGGATCCCGTCAGCGCCAGCAACATCATCATCGCGCGTTGCAGCATGTCGCCGTTCAGCCATTTGCAGCTGGCGTAGCCCGAATAAATCATGCCCGGTTTGGCGGCCGCGAATTTGCGCGCCACATTTTTCACGACACTGGGGTGCACGCCCGTGATGCTTTGGGTTTTCTCGGGCGAATGTTCGGCAGCGTGCTTTTTCAGAATTTCAAAGACTGTGGTGACTTCGATCTCGCCGTCCAGCGTGTCGACTTTCCAGGTACCTTCCAGGGCCGGGTCAAGATTACCCAGGGCAATCGATTCGTATTTACGCCGCTCGCGGTTCATGGGCTTTTCAGCCATGCCGGTGCCGGGCGCTTGAACCACCTTGTTGGTTTTTTGGTCCCAGATGTAGAACACGTTTTCGTCGACGGCGAGTTTGCCGACGATGGACATATCCGTGCCCAACAAGAACCGCCCGGTGTCTTTGCGCACCAGGAAGGGCATATCGGTTTGTTCTTTGATGTAGGGCGCGTTGTAGGTCTTGTCTTCCAGGATGGTGTGCACCATCGACATGGCCAGCGCCGTGTCGGTGCCTGGCTTCGGGTTCACCCACATCGACGAATGCATGGCCGTCGGCGTGAATTCGGGCGAAATGGCAATCACGTCGGTGCCGTTGTATTTCGCTTCCCAGAAGAAATGCGCATCGGGAATGCGCGTCACGGCGGGGTTGGCCATCCACACCAACACGCACTTCGACTTGTAGACCGAGGCCATGACGTCGCCCAGGTACACCTGGCCCACGGTCATGTAGACGCCCGTCGGCAAGTCGCCGACGCCGGAATAGAATTCAGGGACCGTCACGCCGGAGATATTGGCGAAGCGCGCGAGGGCCGAGTACGATGCCACCTTTACCGACATCTGCGTGCCCGAGCCCCACGAGATCGCTTGCGGGCCGGATTCAGCCGACACATCCAGGAATTTATCGGCAATTTCGCGGGCGGCCTGGTCCCATGTCACGCGCTCCCATTTGCCTTCGCCGCGTTTGCCGACGCGCTTCATGGGGTAAAGAATGCGCTGCTTGCCGTACATGTACTTGGCGTGGCGCAAACCCTTCTGGCAGCCGCGCGGGCCGTAATCAGGCGTGTCCGAGTCAGCGTGGCCGTCGTACATGGCCTGTTGCTCTTCGCGCCACACAACGCCGTTCTTGATGAACACGTTGAACGCGCAGGTGCCTGCGCAGTTGGTGCCGTGCGTGCCGCGCGAGACGCGGTCCCAAGTCCACTTGTTGCGATAAAGGTCTTCGAAGCGCCGATAGGCTTGCGCTGGTTTTCCAGCGTCTTGTGCGGCGGCGTACTTTAAGTTTGTGACGAGGGCAGAAGCGGTCGCGGCTGCCAAAAATGCGCGGCGGTCGATGGCGTTCATCTGTCCCCCCTTAACGGCCAGATGGAACCCTGCAGGAAGGGTCGCGGCCAGCGCTTACGCTGGACCAGAAAATGATGAGACATCAACGTAACAAACCAAGCTTAGAGATGCCTTGAGAAAAGTCAAAAAATCGGGGCGCAAACACCGCGTAAAATATTGATCTACATGCAGAAAACGCTTTTGCACTGCGTCATTCGCTGTCGCTGAATTCGGCCAGTGCGTCAAAGTTGGTGATCCGGATGATGCGCAGTGATTCGACGCTGATCAAGCCAGCCCCTTCCAGGCGGGCGAAACAGCGGCTGACGGTTTCAAAGGCCAAGCCCAAATAGTCCGCAATATCTTCGCGCGTCATGGGCAGGTGCACAGGGTTCGCCGTGCCGCCACGGTCGGCGGCTTTTCGCGAGAGCATCAACAAAAACGCCGAGAGTTTTTCCGCCGCCGAGCCCTGGCCCAGCATGGTGATATGGTCTTGCGCCGCACTGAGATCGGCAGAGGCCATTTCCAGCAAGCGGTGTTCGATCTTAGGCAGTTCCTTGGCGGCCTTCGCCAGATCGGGGCGGGTAAACCGGCAAACCTTGGCGCCCCGCACGGCCTCGGCGGTCCAAGGGTAGGCATCGCGGTCCGAGAAGCCGATGAAGTCGCCCGAGAACAAGAACCCGATCACTTGGCGTCGGCCGTTTTTCAGCATGGTCGACAGGCGCACCGCGCCATCGGTGATGTTGTAAACGGTGGTGGCGGGATCGCCCTCGTGGAACAAGACGTCGCCGCTGCTGAAGGATTCGCAGCGCGCCAAGCCAGAGAGTTTAGCCAACTCATCCTGTTCAAGCGCACCGCACATATTCAGGTTTTTGGCGCTGCAAATCAGGCAGCGGGACACATCAAAAGAGAACGTTGCGCTCGGCGATGTCCGCGCAGGTTTTGCCACAGTCAGATGCCTCAGTTTAAGTCCACATCAGGGTATTCATCGCCCTTTCTTGACCTGTGTCAACGCGGCCCGGGGGCGTATCTCTCATGCTGACCATGTTACCCTTGCAGCGGAGTATATGGCCATGAAAATCAAACAGATTTTGGTTCCTTTGACCGGGGAATCCGATGCCCATCACGTCGCTGCGGCGGCATTCCAAATCGCCCGTGAATCCGGTGCCCACGTCGTCGGCACCGACACGGTCACCGAACCGGGGCCGTTCGTAGACCAGACCGGTATTGGTGTGGCCACGGCCTATTACGATCAAATCTACAAAACCATAACGGAAGTTCAGGTACAAAAAAGACAGAGAGCCGCGGCTACCTTTGAGGCAGCCCGCGCCCAGGCTGGTGTTCTGTTGTCTGATCGACCCGGTCAGGCAGTCGGGGCCACAGCGGAATGGATGTCGGGCGAGCCGTATAACGGCGCCACAGTCTCTGTGTTGGGACGCCTATCCGATCTCATCGTTCTCAACCACCCCGGCGAGAAATCCGCATTCACCGATATGCAGGTCTTTCAGTCGGCTGCTTTCACGACGCGCCGCCCATTGTTGCTGGTCCCCCCATCAGCAAAACTGGGCACGCGCGCCGCGATCGCATGGAACGGCAGCGCGGAATCGTGCGCAGCCGTCGAGGGTGCCTTGCCGCTGCTGGAGGGGTTGGATGGCGTCGATATCATTCAGGTGGGCGATCTGAAGCCGGGGGCCGCAAGTAGCTGGTCGCTGCAAAACTACCTGGGCTGGCATGGCATTGCCTCACG
>JAEUKL010000190.1 GCA_016793005.1 Rhodospirillaceae bacterium
AAATCGAACGCGCGACAGGTCTGCCAAGCAAACGCAACTACGCGCCGGCCCGCGGCTTTGATGTGCCACGGAGTGTGCTCGCAATTACGCGTGCGAAAAATATGTTGGCCTGGGAACCGCAAGTTTCGTTTCCGCAAGGACTGGCGAAAACAGTAGCGTGGCTACGCAGCAAACCGCTTTCTGAAGTTTAAGGCTTACGGGCCAAGCACAGCCAGTTAATGGTGTCGTCGGTATCGGGATAGCGTCGGTCAAGCCAGAGACTGATTCCATTAATCAGCTTGAAGACCGGACGGCTCAAGATTTTGCGCTCGACCAAAGCGCTGCACAGAATTTGCCCCAAGAGCGCAAAGACGCCACCCGTGGGTGTAATGCTTTCAATCTCAAAGCCGCTGCGCTTGAGCAGACTTTCGATGCCATAGCGCGTGAAGCGATAATAATCGTACGGTACTTCATGGTGCCGCCATTGCATCGGGGCGGTCAGAATGAGATGCCCACCGCCACGCAGCAGACGATGACACTCCTGCACATAAAACAGCGGATCGGGCACGTGCTCCAGCGTTTGCGACGACAACACAGTGTCAACCGACTCATCCGGCAGCGGCACCGGCTGGCCTGGAGTCAGCATCACGTCGACAGTGCGCCCCGGCGTCGCCTGAACATCAGCCGCGAGATACTTTTCAACCTTCGTTTCAAACAGCGCGCGATAGGGTTGCCCGCCACTGCCGTAATCCAGCATCGTGCCCTTGGCCCACGGCAATGCTTTGGTCACCAGCCAGTCGTGAATGAAACTTAAGACGATGAAATGAAAATCATCGTCGCGCAGTTGCATGTTGTGGCGGCGGATCATCTCTTGGGTCGTATCGCTCATGACCCGCCCCGATCTTGGATCGTCCACGTGGCTGGATGATAAATTTTGCCCCAGGTGGGAAAATTGGTGCGCACGCCGAAATGAACGTTGAGTTCCGTCAGCGCATAACAGATCGACAGATCAGACGAATAAGCGCCAAAAGCCGCCGCGTAATCGCCGGGCGACAGCAGATTCTTGTCCAGCGACAAGCGCCCCTTCGCGAACCCACCCGGCTGTAGCGAGGCCCAATGCACTTTGGCTTCGCGGCTGGTCTGGCCGATCACCCAATCGCCATCGGCGCGGTACACACTGATGGCGAATACCGGGTCTTTAAGCGGCTGCAAGGCTTCCAGTTCGAAATCAAATTCGATGTTCTCGGCTGCCCCGAATGTGGCCCCCTCGCCGCGCCGCAACTTGAACAGCGTAAAGCGCGCCTGCTCGGTATTCTGCTGGGGCACCGGCGGGCGTTCGGGCAGCACAGCGCCCTCGGCTGTCCCGGCCGCGTGGTAGTTCTGGCTGACATGAACCGGATCGCCGGATTCAATCAAGGCGCCTTTATCCAGCCAGATGGCGCGGTCACAGATCAGCTGCAATGTGCTCAAGTCATGCGAGACAAACAAAATCGTCGTGCCAGCACTACGCAGTTCCTGCACGCGCTTGATACACTTATTGCGAAACGCAAAATCACCCACGCTGAGGGCTTCATCGACAATCAGCACATCGGGGTTGGTGTGGATGGCAACCGAAAACGCCAAACGTACGAACATGCCGCTGGAATACGTTTTCACCGGCTCATCAATGAACGCGGCCAGTTCCGAGAACGCCACAATCTCATCAAAGCGCGCCGCGGTTTCTTTGCGGCTGAGGCCCATGATCGAGGCATTGAGGTAGACGTTCTCGCGGCCCGTGAAGTCCGGATTAAAACCTGCGCCCAGTTCCAGCAATGCGGCAATACGACCATGCACCTCAACCGTGCCTGATGTGGGCGTGACTGTACCGCACACCATTTGCAGCAAGGTGGACTTGCCAGCACCATTGCGGCCGATCACGCCCAAAACTTCGCCGCGCTTTACCTCAAATGAAACATCGCGCAGGGCCCAGAATTCGCGCGCGTAATTCCGGCTGCGGAAAATTGATTGCAACAGCCGATGATGCGGCTTGCCATAAATCTGGTAGCACTTCGAGAGGTTAGTCGCTTTAATTGCTATGTCAGAGGGCTTGTTCTCAAAGGACATCGGCAAAGCCTTTCCGTGTCTTCTGGAACCAGACAAAACTTAGCCACATGACGGCGAGCGAGGCGAACGTAAACCAGCCGAACAACGCCCAATCGGGCGTGCGCCCCCAGATCAGCACATCGCGCACCCAGCCGACGAGGTGCGTAAGCGGATTGAGCATCAGCCAGAACTGAAAGTCTTTGGGCAGGATTTCGATAGGATAAAAAATCGGCGTCAGAAATAAAAGCGTGCTGGTGAGCACGCTGATGATCTGTGTCACGTCACGCACGTAAACGCCCAATGAGGCCAACAGCCACGACGCCCCCATCACCAGCATCAACAGCGGCGCGAGAATTACCGGGAATAAAAGCGCAGTGGCTGGCGGCACGCCGAACAGCACCAAAAATGCCCCTAGCCATACAATGAAGCTGACGCCCAAATGAAAGAGTGCCGCACCCAGCGACACCCACGGCAAAATTTCCAGCGGGAATACCACTTTCTTGACGTAGTTGACATTCGAAAGAATGAGTGTCGGCGCACGGTTGAGGCATTCCGAGAACAGCACGTACACCATCAGCCCTGCGAACAGGACGAGCGCAAACTGCGTTTTAGATTCGTCCGTCACCCCCCAGCGCGCCTGAAACACAACGCTAAACACAAACGTGTACACCGCCAGCATGAGCAGCGGATAAAACAGCGACCACATGAGGCCCATGACTGAGCCTTTATAGCGCCCCACGATCTCGCGGCCGATGAGGAGTTTCAGGAGTGTACGATTGGTCCATAGACTGCCAAGCATCGCGCCAGGAGAAATGGACCCAGAAGGTATGAGCCCGGGCGCAGCCATCAGGGGAAAACCTCGGCGGCTTTAAACGCAGGTGCTTGCTTGTCTTTGCCCGACAAGGCCGGCTCGCCGTCAATGGGCCACGGAATGTTTAAGTCTTTATCGTCCCAGATAATCGCGCGTTCGTGCGCGGGCGCGTAGTAGTCGGTGGTTTTGTAGAGCACTTCGGCTGTGGGCGACGTGACCACAAAGCCATGCGCGAAACCGGCCGGCACCCACAGCTGCTTTTTGTTGTCGGCCGACAGCGTTTCAGCCACCCACTGCCCAAACGTCGGCGAGGATTTGCGGATATCAACCGCGACGTCGAAGATTTCACCCGACACCACGCGCACCAGTTTTCCTTGCGCCTGTTGGATTTGGTAATGAAGCCCGCGCAGCACGCCCTTCACGGACTTCGAGTGATTGTCCTGCACAAAGGGCAGCGCAACACCCGTCAGTTGCGCAAACGTCGCCTGATTAAAGCTTTCCATGAAAAAGCCGCGCTCATCGCCGAACACTTTCGGTTCGAGCACGACAACATCAGGAATGTTCAGCCGCGTTGCTTTCATCAGAACAAGCGCTCATTCAAAAGGCGCAAGAGATACTGGCCATACTCGTTCTTCGCCAGCGCCTTGCCCATCTTTTCCAATTGCCCCGCATCAATCCACTTATTGCGGTAGGCAATTTCCTCGGGGCACGCGACCTTCAAACCCTGGCGGCGTTCCAATGTGGCGATGAACTGCCCGGCTTCGAGCATCGATTCATGCGTGCCGGTATCCAGCCACGCATAACCACGCCCCATGATCTCAACCGACAGCGCTTTGTCATTCAGATAAAGTTTGTTGAGATCGGTAATTTCCAACTCGCCGCGCGGGCTGGGTTTGAGCGACTTCGCACGCTGCACCACGGTGTTGTCGTAAAAGTACAAACCCGTCACCGCGTAGTTTGATTTCGGCGCCTTGGGTTTTTCTTCCAGGCTGACGGCTTTGCCGACGTTGTTGAATTCCACCACGCCGTAACGCTCGGGGTCGTGCACATGGTACGCAAACACCGTCGCCCCTTCCGTGCGGATGTAAGCCGAATTCAAGAGTTCTGGGAAATGGTGCCCGTAGTAGATGTTGTCGCCCAAAATCAGCGCGGCCAGGTCATTGCCCAGGAACTTTTCGCCGATCAGGAACGCTTGCGCCAAGCCATCAGGCGACGGCTGCACGGCGTAGGTAAAGTTCATGCCCCACTGTTCGCCCGAGCCCAGCAACTGTTCAAAGCGCGGTGTGTCTTGTGGTGTTGAAATAATCAGCACATCGCGAATGCCACCCAGCATCAACGTGCTGAGCGGATAGTAAATCATCGGCTTGTCGTAAACCGGCAGCAGTTGCTTCGAAACGGCCAACGTGGCGGGGTGCAAGCGCGTACCGGCACCGCCGGCCAGAATGATACCTTTACGTGTCATAGGAACAAATGTGCTTTCAAATGGGGCAGTTTGTATCGGTCAGTTCAGAGCGGCAGCGCGTCGATCACAGCCTTGGCATGCAGTTCCCAGGGCGGAAGATCGATCTTCAAGGCTGTTTTTAGCTTATCCGTGTTCAAACGGGAATTGGCCGGGCGCTTGGCCGGCGTGGGGTAGGCCGATGTGGGGATCGGCTTAACCTTTTCAGGGCCAGCCTTCAGTACCGCGCCCCGTTTTTGGGCTTCGGCTAAAATGAACTGCGCAAATCCATGCCAGGTGGTCTCGCCGCCTGCCACCAGATGATAAAGGCCCGCAAGATTGCCCGCCCCGATGGCCTTGGCCGTCACGTCTGCCAGCAACGCAGCCGAAGTGGGCGCGCCATGCTGATCGGCGACGACCGTTAATTCTTCGCGCTCTTTGGCCAGGCGCAGCATCGTCTTGATGAAGTTATTGCCGTGCGCGGCATACACCCACGTCGTGCGGAAGATGACATGGCGGCAGCCACTGGCGGCAATAGCTAAGTCACCGCGCAGTTTTGTCGCGCCATACACACTTAAAGGATTGGTCGCATCGGTTTCCACATAGGGCGACGATTTCGTGCCGTCGTAAACGTAGTCGGTCGAGTAATGCACCAACAATGCATCGCTGCGCTTGGCTTCGTCGGCCAGGACAGCGACGGCATGATGATTCAACTGTTCGGCAATGTCTTGTTCGCTTTCGGCTTTATCCACAGCGGTATAAGCCGCTGCGTTCACAATCACATCGGCGCCGACGCTGCGCACCAGTTCGCGGAGTTTATCCGCATTTGTGAAATCCATCTCGGGGCGATCAAACGCGGCTACCTCGCCCAAGGGTGCGAGGGCACGTTGTGATTCCGTACCGACTTGACCGGCGGCGCCGAGAAGAAGGATTTTCATGGCGAATTATGCGTACTGCTTCGCGACCCAGTTGCGGTAATCACCGCTGGTAACGTTTTTCACCCAGGCATCATTGTCCAGATACCACTTCACGGTTTTCGCAAATCCGCTTTCGGGCGTTTCCGCCGGTCGCCAGCCGACTTCTTTGAGGATCTTCGTGGGGTCAATCGCATAACGGCGGTCATGACCGGGACGATCTTTCACGAAGGTCATTTGCGCAGCGTATTTTTTACCGTCGGTGCGCGGCTTTTCCTGATCCAGGATTGCGCAGAGTGTTTTAACCGTATCAAGGTTTGCGCGTTCGTTGTTGCCACCGATGTTGTAGACTTCGCCTAGTTTGCCCCGCTCCAGCACCGCTTTGATGGCTGTGCAGTGATCGCCCACATACAGCCAATCGCGGATCTGCTGGCCGTCGCCGTAAATCGGCAAGGGCTTGCCCGCCAGCGCATTGTGAATGATCAGCGGAATCAGTTTTTCCGGAAATTGATAGGGCCCATAGTTGTTCGAGCAGTTCGTCGTGACCACCGGCAGATGGTACGTGTGGTGATAGGCGCGCACCAGATGATCGGACGCGGCTTTGGATGCCGAATACGGACTGTTAGGTTCGTAGCGTTTGGTTTCGGTGAACGCAGGGTCGTTCAACTCCAACGAGCCATACACTTCATCGGTCGACACGTGCAGGAAGCGGAATGCCGCTTTATCCGCATCGCTGAGTGCAGCGAAGTAATGCCGCGCGGCGTCGAGCAGGCGGAAGGTGCCGACCACATTGGTCTGGATGAAGTCTTCCGGCGCATGGATCGAGCGATCCACATGCGATTCAGCGGCGAAGTTGATGATGGCGCGTGGTTTGTGCTGCTTCAGCAGGCTTTCCACCAGGTTCGCATCGCCGATGTCACCGCGCATGAACACGTGCGAGTTGTTCCCCTTCAGACTGGCCAGGCTTTCCAGATTGCCGGCGTAGGTGAGCTTGTCGAGGTTGACGATGGGCTCGCCGCCCGCCTTCAGCCAATCCAACACAAAATTGGCGCCAATAAATCCGGCGCCGCCGGTCACAAGAATGGTCATTCGGTTAAAGCCTGTTCAATGCGGCGGCGAGATAAAGGCCGACATTATCGATGAAAGACTGCCGGTAGATGCCAGACCTCGCCACGCCAATCAACCGCGGGATCAGGCCTTTTTGGGCCCGGGCCGCGTTAAAATCCGCCAGAATCTGCTGATTCTTGGGGGTGAGGCGCGATTCGATGCGCAGCAGCGCCTTTAGATTGATGTCGGTCCAAAGTTTAAAGCGCCCCTCGAACAGCAGGCCTGCCCGAAACAGCCGAGCGCGAAGGCCCAGATTAGAGCCGATCTGGTTGCCGCTGTGCTGACGGTATTGCAGCGAGGGGGCGGAGTCGCTGAAAACAACGCCCCCGGCCCCGGTCACGGCCATGTAGGTCCACCAATCATGGACCACGACTTCCATGTCGTTGCCCGCCGCGCGCAAGATGGCGCGGGCGGCTTGGTTGAAGACCATGGTGTTGCCGCCGCCGATGTTCTGCACCAGGGCGTTCTGAAACCCGGGCTGTTTTGTGAACAGACGCGACAAGCCGATATCGCGGCCGGCTTCATCCACCAGCGCGGTGCGCGAGAAATAAAGTGCGGGTTTACTTTTGGGCACCGTATCCAACCACGCGACCGCACGGGCGAGTTTATCGGCGTGCCAAATGTCGTCCTGGTCGGCGTAGGAAAAATAGTCGGCCTGAATGGTGTCGTTGCAGGCCAGCGACAAAAAATTCGGCGACGAGCCGCGCCCCGGCCCCCGCAGGATTTTCAGTTTATCCGGCCCCCACGCCGCACGGCGCTGCTCCAACATGGCCATGGTCTGATCGGTCGAGCCGTCGTCCGACGCCCAAACCGTCCAGACGGCATGGGTTTGTGCGGCAAACGAGTCGAGTTGCTGGCCCAGAAACGCCTCGCCATTTCTTGTACACAATAAAATGGCAACGGTTGATGCCTGCGGAGCGGTCGTCATGGGTCTTTGAACAATGAACGTGATCTGTAGGCCAGTATAAAAGTGCCGACCAATAAAGACCACGCTTAGGTCGTGCACTCTGGGGGGCGCTATGAAGATATTTTTTGCAACTCTGCTGACCGGCAGCCTACTGCTGGCGGCAAATGGGCCTGCATCTGCACAACCCGCCCAAGCCAACACCAACCCCGATGCGCCGTCGTTCCGCACGCCCTTGGACCTGGTGAAAGGCGACTACAAACCTTTGCCACGCGGTACATCCACGGCTGACTTTAGCGCCGCCGAAGCCATCAACGCGAAATACGACGCCTATTCGCTGCTGATCTGGCACAAGGGCGCTGTCGTGCTGGAGAAGTACTGGAATAACACCGGCCCTGATACGCGCGCGGAATCCGCCTCGATGCACAAAAGCGTGATGGTGACGCTGCTGGGCACGGCCATTGCCAACAAAAGCATCGGCAGCGTGGATGACTCTGTCGGCAAGTACATCCCCGAATGGAAATCTGATCCGCGCGGCAAAACCACAATCCGGCAAACGCTGAGTATGGCCACAGGCTTATCGCCGCTCTCGACCGACGGCGGACCGCAAAGCGAGAATGCGCGCTTTGCAGCCGGCATCGAGATGCGCGCCCTCACGCTGGGCCGCACGCAGCTTGTGGCACCCGGCACGGTGTTCGATTACCGCAATCAGAATAGTCAGCTTGCGGGCTACATCATCGAGGCGGCGACCAAAAAGCGGTACGCTGAATTGTTATCGCAAAAAATCTGGGCGCCCATCGGCGCGCAGGATGCCTATGTGTGGCTCGACAAAGAAAACGGCATGGCGCGCACATCGGGCTCGTTGTTCGCACGGCCCGAAGACTGGCTGCGCTTTGGCGTGATGCTGAAAGACGGCGGCGTGTTTGCAGGCAAGCGCATTGTGCCGGCCGCGTGGATTGATGAGATCACCAAGCCGTCTGCCGCAAACCCCAGCTATGGCATGCAAATTTGGCGCGCCACACCGTTTGAGAAAGAGCGCTACTACAACGCCATCAAACAAGGCGCCATGGTGCCTTCGGCTGAACCGTGGGCCGATCCTGATATCTTTTTCTTTGATGGTTTTGGCGGGCAGCGCGTTTACATCAGCCGCAAATACGATCTGGTCATCGCGCGCCTGGGCCGCGCCCGCCCCGATTGGGACGATACAGCGCTGCCCAATGCGGTCATCAGCGCCATTACGGCAGCCCGCTGATTTTATTCGAGCTGATTATTCCCGCAAGCTGCGTGCGAGCCTGAAGCCCACACGCGCCGTGTTCAGTTCGGGCGGGGCCCAATCATGCTTGGCCGAGCGGATGTACCACGGGTCGGCGTGCCACGCCCCACCCCGGATCACACGCTCTGAGCAATCGCCATCTTCGCGCGCTGACCCATCCGATGGCGCGCCGTCATACGTGCGGGCAAAGCAGTCTTGCACCCACTCCCACGCATTGCCAAACAGATCATGGATGCCGAACGGGTTGGGCTTGAACGATCCAACAGGGGCCGTGAATACATAACCGTCCTTGCACTGAAAGGTCGTCGCAGGGTCGGCCGAAATTTTAAGGGCTGCGGCTTTGGTCAGATCAGACACGTTGGCATAGTCACATGCTTGCTCGCGGCCATCACCCCACCAGCGCACGCTTGATGTGCCGGCGGCTGTCGTGTTCGCACGCAATAGCCACTCGAACTCGGCATCGGTCAGCAGCCGATAGGTGTGTTTGGCCTGAACGGACAGCCACGCCGCATAAGCCACGGCATCGGCCCATTGCACGCACACAACAGGGTCGCGATCCGTTTGCGGAAAGCCGGGGTTTCGCCAGCTTGCATCGGCATCCATGATGCCCCAATCGTTTTTCGCGCGGTCCCACACCTTGCAGCCGTCGGCTGTTTTGTGCCCAGTGGCCGCGACAAACTTGGCAAAGTCGCCGCGCGTCACTTCGTATTTCATCACCGCGAAGGGTTTGGCAATCGTAACCCGGTGCTGGGGTTTTTCATTGCCGGCATCGCGGTCGGGCGTGCCCTCGCGCGTGGTTTCTTCAGGCGTCGAACCCATGATGAACGTGCCGGACGGCGCCACAACCAATTCAGGGCAATTCTTGCAGTCCGTGAACGTCTGGCCGGGCTGAAGCGGTTGAGCGGCAACAAGACTGGCCTGCTGGGTCAACACCATCACCGCCATGATAACGATCCCGTATTTCACGAAGCACCCCCTGTCCGGCCACAGCTTTACGCGCCCCAGCTTTACACAAAGATATACTGCGGCAAGCCAGAGCCGGAACAGTTTAAGACCCGATTTGAATCACGGGCTTGAGGCAGGGCTTACGGGCCGGACTACCGAAAGCCGGAGATGCACCCTATTTAGGGAAGGTGCTATCATGCCCGCTCCACAGGAGGCCCCAATGTTCTTTTCCCGCAATAAAGCCGTAATGCCCAGCAAGGCCGACGCTCTGCCGGGCCGCTCTGAAAAAATGCCCGTGCCCACGACGCATTTTGTCAACGGCAACCTGATGGCCGAGCCATTCCCGGCGGGCCTTGAGATGGCGATGTTCGGGCTGGGCTGCTTCTGGGGCGCCGAGCGCCTGTTCTGGAAAATTCCCGGCGTGTATTCAACGCACGTGGGCTACGCCGGCGGGCTGACGCCTAACGCCACCTACAAAGAAGTGTGCACGGGGCTGACCGGCCACAACGAAGTGGTGCGCGTGGTGTTTGACCCGAAAGTGGTCTCGTACGACGCGCTGCTGAAAAAATTCTGGGAAAGCCATGACCCCACGCAAGGCATGCGCCAGGGCAACGACGTGGGCACACAGTACCGCTCGGGCATTTATGTGTATGGCGCTGACCAGCGCGCGAAGGCCGAAGGGTCTAAGACAGCTTACGCCAAGGCGCTGGGCGCAAAGGGCTACGGCGCTGTGACAACGGAAATTCTGGACGCGCCGGAATTTTTCTACGCCGAGGAGTATCACCAGCAATATCTGGAAAAGAATCCCGGCGGGTACTGCGGCCTCGGCGGCACAGGCGTGAGCTGCCCAGGGTAGTAGCGAGCAAATTGTTTTGCTATGACCCCTCGCATTAACATTCATCATCGGCACAAATATCTCACTAGACGCCCCGACCCTTTTTTTGATCAGGCCGACAAGCTCCATGCGGAGCGTATCGGGCAAGTACTAATTTTATCCAATTTCTTGCACAGTGAGCTGTGTGAAATATTCCAAAGCCTCGTAAATCCAGCCGACAAAAATATAGGAAAGATTCTTTGGGTCCGACTTAACAGCGATTCGTCGCAACGAAGTGCGTTGCGAAGCCTTGTTAATGTTGCGCGAATCAAGAAAACGCTGCGAACTCAAATTCTATGGACACTAAACCATACAGAGAAACTTGCTGAACAACGGAACAAAGCTGCTCACATAAAGATAGGCTATCTAGCTAGTATCGATGGGCCCATCCCAATGCCAGACCCCTTTCACACTGAGGCTAAAGATTTTCAATGGCTAGAGTCTAATTGGCCGCGCATATTGAAATTACTGCAGGCCGATTATCGACAACTCTCTGCATATGCAAACGCCATTAATGCTGAGATAAGCGATCCAGGAAATTATGGGCCGATGCCTCAGCGCCCAAAGCTAAGCGTTCATAAATTATATGAACAATTCAAGAAGAGCAGAAACCAGCCTCTAAAAAATATGCGCGTGCGCAGGAAAAAGTAAAAAGGGCCGCATCGCTGCGGCCCTTTTGCATTTCAGATCAAACCCGAATTACCAGGGGATCGTTTCGCCGTTGTAGTTGGTGGGCTTCTGGTTGTTCTCGAAGGTCATGCCGTCGATCACTTTCATCATGCCGGTCACGCTTTCCTGGGTGCTGATGCCTTTGCCCGGGAAGTTCGAAGCACGCAGCAGATCGGTTTCCACCATGCCCGGCGCGATCACACCGACCATAATACCCTCGGCCTTCCAGTCGGCGGCCAGTGCGCGGAAGCCGATGTTCACGGCGGCTTTGCTCATACGGTAGGCATAAAAGCCACCGCGGCGCGCCGTCAGTTCCGATGAGCCCAAGCCGCTGGTCATGCCAAAGGCCTTTTTCATCTGGCCCGCGGCCAGGTTGGCTTTGAAGGCTTCGGTCAGCTTCAAGGCGCCGAACGCATTGGCGTTCAGCACGTTCACGAACTCGGCTTGGTCCAGCGCACCGATGGTCTGTTTGGGCACGTCACCCAACGTGCCGGCGTTGTTGATCAGGACATCAACCGGCTTGCCTTTGTACTTGGCGGCCAAGGCTTCGATTTGCGCGACGTCGGTGACGTCGAGTTTTTCGACCTTCACTTTTTTATGGGCTTTGGCCAGCGCTTGCAGTTCGTCGGCCTTCTCGGGGTTACGGGCGGTGGCGATCACGTCCCAACCCTTTTCGGCGTACTGCTTCACGAACTCCAGACCAATGCCGCGATTGGTGCCGGTAATCAGAACAGTCGAGGCGTTGGCGGCGCTGCTCAACAAGCCAAGCGCTACGACAGCGCTGACAAAAATGCGATTCATCACGGGGGCTCCCATTGTCGAAGTGATGCGGCACACTAGCGCCGATGACCTGAAGGCCAAGACAGGAAAGTCCGCAGAACCGCGCCTTGGTCGCTATTTGCTTTGCGGGACAGGGTTTTGAAGTTCAGTTTCAACGGTGTAGCCGCGCATTAAAAATGCGCCCAAGCCTGCAAATACGGCGGGCACCACAGATACGCACATGGTCAGTGTCATTAATGCGCCCGGTGGCTGCTCCACCAAGCCTTGGCCTTTTGTGGATACAAAACCCGTCAGACTGAGTGTGAAGCCCAGGATCACCGGGCCGATGGCGCTGCCGACATTTTCCACCAGGGTATAAGCTGCGGCATATAAACCTTCCTGACCGACGCCGGACTTGCGCCGGTCCAGTTCCATAATGTCGGGCAGCATGGCCGTGCCCGCCGTCATGCTGCCGGCCGAAAAGGCGCCCACCAGCAGAAACCGCGCCAAAGCAACCCAGGTCGGCTCCTGAGGTGTTGCAAACCACCACGTCAAGAACACCGCCCCCAGCCCCAAGATGGAAAAAATGTAGGCGTTGCGTTTGCTGACTTTGCGCGTCATCAGCCAGGCCCAGACCGGAAGTGCGACCAAACTGCCGATGGTGTAACCCGCACCGAAGGGCGCCAGGAAGCGCTCATCACGCGCGAGTATATAAAGGCCGTAGAGCAGCAACGTCCCTTGCAGGAACGACTGCGCGAGGAAACTGCAAATCTTCGCGCCAATGAAGACAGCGAACGATTTATTGCCTGCGATAAATTTCAACTGATCCCGCAGTGTGTAGGCATCGTCTGGGGTTTTTGCCACAAACTTGGCGTTGCGCGTCAGCCAAAAGGTTTGTGCGAAGAACCACGCCACCAGTGCTGCCATAATGATGCCGCCCGACAGATAGCCTGCGGGACCGCCGCCAAACTGTTTAATCAGATTGGGCAGCATCACCGTCATCAGCAACAATGCGACCGTGTTGAAGAACACGCGCTGCGACATCAGCACGGTGCGTTCGTTGTAGTTGCCGGTCATCTCGGCGGCCATGGCCATGTAGGGCACCATGAACAGCGACGTGCCCAGCGCGATCAGCACCAGGACCGCGCCGATGTAGACCACCGCCACCGTGCCGTCCACCAGCGACGGTGCGCTGAACAGCGCCAGAAAGCCCAGCGGCGCCAAGACAACACCCGCGAGTAAGAAGGGCCGGCGGCGGCCCCAGCGGCTATCGGTGCGGTCGCTGATGCGCCCGATGATCGGGTCAATCAGCACGTCGAAGACTTTGGAAAGGCCGATTAATAGCCCCGCCGTGGCCGCCCCCACGCCCATCAGTGTCGTAAGAATGTAGAGCGTATAATTCGACACAGCGCCGATCATGATGCTGGTGCCGATGGCGCCCGCCGACCAACCCAGTTGTTGCACACGGGTTAATTCATAGCCGGGCTTGGCTTTTGCATCGCGCGCTGATGCATCACTCATGGTTGGCCGCGCCCGAGTCGAGGCTCAAGGTATATTTCAGCATAGAGTCTCTGGTTGCGCGCCCATGGCGCACGCAACCAGAGTTGCCCAGATTTGTGCGAAAATCCCGCCGCGCAACGGACCATCGCCCCTCCCCTTCATTGCCCAACACAACGAAGCCCCGCTAGGATAGGCACATAATGCATTTGGACCATAGGGGATTGATGATGCATCGCCATACCGTGCTCTTTAACTTGAAAGACGAACTGCCCGAAGCCGAGAAAAAGCGGATTATCGACTCGATGCAGACCCTGAAAACCATCTCGGTGGTGAAGGGCTACATGCTGGAGAAGAACAAGCTGCCCTTGAGCGAAAAAGCGCCCTTTGAATGGCTGCTGATCGCCGACTTCGCGAACGATGATGATCGCCAAGTTTACGAGAAAGATGCGCACCATGTGAAAGTCATCAAGGGTGACTTTGTGCCGAACGTGAAGAACTACATGGTTTCGGACGTAAATTTCTAAGAGGCTTCTTGATCGCCGCACTCATCGCTGAACTCGGGGGAGATTGCGATGGTACCGATTTACACTGCAGCGTGCGTGCAAACCAATGTCTGGCCGGTCTATCCCAAAAAGGGCGGACCGGCCGAGTTGGACCACAAAGAAAAGAACTTAAGCCGCGCCATTGATCTGATCGAGCGCGTGGCTGACTGGAACCCATCGAAAATCTACGTGCTGCCGGAATTTTTCATGACCGGCGCCGGCGGCGTGCGTAATACACAGCGCGACCGTGACATTTTGTGCGTGCGTATGGATGGCCCCGAAATGCAGCGCCTGTGCGATCTGGCCAAACGCACACAGTCCTACATCGCCGGCATGGTGTGGGAAGTGATGGATGATTGGCCTGAGCGGTATTGGAATACTGCCTTCATTTGCGGGCCCGAAGGCAAAGTGATTCTGAAATATCACAAGCACTACGATTTCACCGGCAAGACCAAGCCCGGCGATGTGATGACGGAGTACATTGCCCGCTACGGCGAAGACGCCCTGTGGCCCGTGGTCGACACGCCCTTGGGCCGCATGGGATGCTTGGTGTGCTTTGACATCAACATCCCTGAGAATGCGCGGTGCCTCGCGCTGAGCGGGGCGGAAATTATTCTGCACCCGACGTCTGAAGGCCGCGCACCGTTTTTGATGGAAGATGTGGGCGGCTGGGAAATCGGCAAACGCTCACGGGCGTATGAAAACCTTTGCTACGTCATCTCTGCCAATCAGGGCCAATTCCTGGGCAGCGATTTCCCCACCGACAGAATGAGAGGCCGCAGCCAGATCATCGATTTCACCGGGCGCGTGGTGAACATCGCCGAGACAACGGGTGAGTGCATTCTGCAGGCCGACATCGAGATTGAACGCCTGCGCCAGAAGCGCGCCCAGGTGCAGATGAATTTCCTGGCTGAGTTACAGCCCCATGTTCATGCCGTGCAGTACATGAAGAAAAAGCTGTGGCCCAAGGAGCTGTGGAAAGACGGCCCCACGGGCGGGGACTTGGGCAACATCAAAGCAGCCAAGGAAACGATTGCACGGTTACAGGCCGAAGGGCTGTTCGTCCCGCCGGGCACGACACTCGATAAGAAAAGTTTTGTGTGAGGTAAACACATGAGCGCGGCAGCAGAAACACCCAAAACCTTGTCGCGCTATTACGCGCTGGCTTGCCAGACCATCATCCAGCCCATTACTGCCGACGTGCAAACCCGCGACGAGGGCCGCGCCATTATGCGCGCTAACCTGGACGCAGCCTTGCTGCTGGCCAAGCGCGGGTTGGGCAACGGCTTGGGCGACGTGAAGCTGGTGACGTTCCCAGAGATGTTCCTCACACTTGCCCCCGTGGGCTGGCCGCGCGGCGTGAAAGGCTGGCTGGATGTGGCCTGCACGGAAGTGCCCGGCCCAGACTTAGAGCCGCTGTTTCAATTTGCGCGCGATTATAACGTCTATGTGGGCGCCAATTGCTACGAGTACGATCCCAAGTGGCCTATGCGGTATTTCAACTGCTCGTTCCTGGTGAATCCTTCTGGCAAAGTGATTTTGAAATACCGCCGCCTGCACAGCCACATCAGCCCAAGCCCGCACGACTTCCTGGATGCTTATGTGCAGGAAGAAGGTTGGGATGCGTTGTTCCCGGTGGCGGACACAGAGCTGGGCCGTATCGCCACGTTCCCCTGCATGGAGATTGCCAAGCCCGAAGTGGCGCGCATGTTTGCCATGAAAGGTGCGGAAGTGCTGCTGCACCCGACAGGTGACTCACCGGATTTTCCGGGCTGGACGGCGTGCAAGCACGCCCGCGCGTTTGAGAACAACTGCTACCTGATTTCCACCAACACCGGCGGCTGGGTCAGCAAGCGTGGATTTTTGGAATCCACCAACGCCGGCGGTACCAAGATCCTCAACTACATGGGCAACGTGATCAACGAAACCACAACACCCGGCGAAAGCATGAAAACGCGAGGATTGATCGACATCGAGCAGTTGCGCGCCCATCGCCACAGCCGCAATGCGTTCAACATGATCGCGCAGCTGCGCACCGAGCTTTATACCGAATATAAACGCAGCATCACCCCGCCCAACCGCTTCCAGGACCCGATGAAGGACCAAGCCGCCCTTCATAAGTTGTACGGCGAGACGATGGAGCGTATGACTGAGGAAGGTTTGTTCCCGCGCCCCAAGTTGGAGAACTGAAGCCATGCCACAGGTTGTTCCGCCGCGCGCTGTATTGCTGCTGATCGACCTGCAACAAGCCATCGACCACCCCAGTTGGGGCAAGCGCAATAACCCCCAAGCCGAGAACAACATTGCGCGACTGCTGGCCCTGTGGCGCACCAACAATTGGCCGGTGTGGCATGTGCGGCACGATTCCACCGACCCCAATTCGCACTACCGCCCTGGGCAGCCGGGAAACGCCTTTAAGCCCGAGACCGCCCCTGCGCCCGGCGAGACCGTGATTGCGAAACGCACCAACAGCGCGTTCATCGGCACGGACTTAGAGAGCAAACTGCGCAGTGCGGGCCATAAGGCGCTGGTGATCGCGGGCGTGATTACCAACAACTCGGTTGAAGCCACCGCGCGCATGGCCGGCAACCTGGGCTTTGGAACGTATCTCGTTTCGGACGGCTGCTTCACCTTCGGTCGTGCGGACTTAAAAGGCCACTTCCATTCCGCCGAAGAGATTCACGACATGTCACTCGCCAACTTGAGCGGCGAATATTGCACGATTGTCGATACGCTGACTGTGCTTGGCGCGGTTTAGAGCTCGTTTTCTTTAACCCAATCTCACCCCATAAATCGGCGGCAAGTGCGCCGAGATGAGCTGCCAGCTGTCGCCGCCGTCGGACGTACTCCACAAACTGCCCGTCGTTGAGCCCATGGCCAGTTCGTTGCCGGTGTCGTCGACCGTCAGGCCGTGGCGATAAATCAGATCGAACGCGTTGCCCTGCGGCAGGCCTTTTTTCACCGTCTCGAATGTTTTGCCGCCGTCTTTAGTGCGGTTGACCACAACGTTGCCGTCGACGGGAAAGCGGTCTTCGTCTTTCTTGGCGGGCACAAACCACGCCACATCGGCGTTTTTCGGATGCACCGCGACCGCAAAGCCAAAGCTGGAAATCGGCGCCGTGGTAA
>JAEUKL010000192.1 GCA_016793005.1 Rhodospirillaceae bacterium
CTTGGGCATCAAGCAGCGCATGGCTCTGGCCTGTGCGGTCCTACACAAACCCGCGATTCTATTTCTGGATGAGCCGACCTCGGGCGTTGATCCGGTGACACGGCGAGAATTCTGGGCGCGCCTGAATGCCATGGCCGACGACGGCACAACCATTCTTGTCACCAGCCATTTCCTGGACGAGGCCGAATACTGCGATCGTATGACGATTATCTATCGCGGGCGGCAAATCGCTGCCGGTGCGCCGGACGACATTAAGGCTGCGCAAGCAACAACGGGCGAACAACTCACCTTGGAAGAAGCATTTATCAGACTGGTGGAGCAGCACGACGCGGCGGCTTTGCATGATGAAGCGCGGACTGCTGCATGACGCCGGCATCCTTGCACACACCTTCGACCGAGGGGCGCGGATTTAGCCGTCAGCGTTTGCGCGGCTTTGTCCGTAAGGAATGGCTACAGGTATTGCGCGATCCGTCCAGCATCATCGTAGCCGTCGTGCTGCCATTATTTCTGTTGTTTTTGTTCGGCTACGGTGTCTCGCTGGACGCCAAACACATGCCGCTGGCGGTGGTGATTGAAACATCTGCACCCGAAGCACAGGACTTTTACGCCTCACTTCAAGCGACCGATTACCTCGCGCCGCAAATCGTCGCTAGCCGCGATGATGCCTCAGATTTGTTGCGCGAAGGAAACGTGAAAGGCATCGCAATCCTTGGCGATGATTTTGGCGCCAAATTGCTGTCGGGATTAGGCGGGCCAATTCAGGTGCTGGTCAACGGCACTGACGCCAATTCGGCGCGTATCATGCAAGGGTACGTGCAAGGGGCCTGGGCCGCATGGCAGGCGCAGCGCGCGCACGTCAATCCAACCGGGCAGGTTACGCCCATCACGGTTCGAACCCGCGTGTGGTTCAATGAAACGCTGGACAGCCATAAATCCATCGTGCCGGGCTTGATCGCGCTGATCATGACGCTGATTGGCGCGCTGCTGACGGCCTTGGTGATTGCGCGCGAGTGGGAGCGCGGGACCATGGAAGCATTGCTGACCACGCCATTGACCAAGCCCGAACTGATTATCGGCAAACTTGTGCCGTACTTCGTGTTGGGCATGGGCGGCATGGTGGTGAGTGTCACGGTGGCGCTGGCCCTGTTCCAGATCGGCTATCGCGGGTCATTTCTGGTGCTGGTGTTGACGTCGGCCTGTTTCATGCTGGTCGTTCTGGGGTTCGGGCTGATGGTCTCAACCCTCACACGCAATCAGTTCGCCGCCGCCATTATGGCCATCACCGGCACCATGATGCCCGCTCTGCTTCTGTCGGGCTTCATTTTTGATATCCGCTCCATGCCGGCCATTGTGCAGGTAATCACGTTCTTGGTGCCGGCACGGTATTTCGTGGAGATTCTGAAGACGCTATTTTTGGCAGGCAACATCTGGTCGGTCATTCTTCCGAATGCTCTTGCCCTTATCGCCATGGCGACACTGTTTCTGACGATCACCTTCCGCGCCACGCGGCGGAGGCTGGAATGAGCATGATCGAAACAGCCACGCACTGGCGCTGGCGTGAGGCCTGGGCGCGCATTTTGTTTCTGGTGCGCCGTGAGTACCTGACCATATGGCGCGACAAACGCAGCCGTACGGTGCTGATTGTGCCGCCGTTGGCGCAGTTGTTGTTGTTCACTTACGCAGCAACCTTCGAAGTGAATAATGTGCCGCTTGCTGTCTTCAACGAAGACATGAGCCTGGAAAGCCGCGACCTGGTTGCAAAGTTCACGGCCTCGCCGACTTTCACTGGTGAAGCGCGGGTAACGTCCATGGCCGAAGCGCAGGATCTGGTGGACTCGGACAAGGTCCTGGTTGTTCTGCGCATCCCGGCGCATTTCGCACGCGACCTGAAAAACGGGCAGGGTGCGAACATTCAGCTGATCCTTGATGGGCGGCAGTCCAACACCGCGCTGATTGCATCCTCGTACGCCAACACCATCATTGATGATTATGTGCGCGAACGCGCGACTCTGATGGGGCAGCGCCCCACACCGCCGGTTCTGGTGCAGCGCGCGTGGTTCAATCCGAATATGACAAGTCAGTGGTTCATCGTGCCGGGGCTTGTCGCGACCCTGACAATGATTGTGGCTTCGGTGATTACCTCATTATCTATCGCGCGCGAGAAAGAATTGGGCACGTTCGAGCAACTTCTGGTTACGCCCTTGCGCCCCTACGAAATCCTGATCGGCAAAATCATCCCAGCGGCCAGTCTGGCCGTAGCGGAAGGCTTGGCGCTGGGCATACTCGGCATGCTGATGTTCGATGTGCCCCTGCGCGGCGACGTACTACTGCTGGTGCTAGGGTTGGCGACGTTCATGCTGTCGGTGACCAGTTGCGGTCTGATGATCTCATCGCTTACGTCGACGCAGCAGCAAGCGCAAATCGCCGCATTTTGCTTCATCATGCCATGCGTGATTTTGTCGGGTTTCACCACGCCCATCGAGAACATGCCGCAATGGGTGCAGGTAATTACCTATTTCAATCCGCTGCGCTATATCCTCACCATCAGCCGCGGGATTTTTCTGCAAGACATGCCGGCACTGGTGGTGCTGCATAATCTTTGGCCGATGGTGCTGATCGGTGTCGGCACCGGGATTGGCGCCATCATCATGTTCCGGCGCCGGGTTCTGTAGAAGACCCTGACCTATGGCGCGCGGCGGCGCATGGGGTGCGGAGGTAAGCCGAACCCGACATCCAGCCATGTCATGCGGCGCGGGACGACACGCGAGTTTTTGCCGTCCTCGTCTTTAATTTTATCCATCAGGGCCGAGATATTCACCAGGCGCGGCGGGCGGCGGTCTTTGGCGGCAAGCGGGACCATGATGTTCTCTAGCGTGATTTCACGTCCCGACGCCGTTATGTATATACTCTCGCCCCAGACGCCGCAGCTATAGGCCACGCAGTCCCTGCAATTATCGAGCACTAGTTCTTTCTGCATGTAGTTATTGATCGAAAACCAGCTTTGGCCCGTCAGATTGATTCCAACCCGCTTGCCGGCTTCATCGCCCTGAAAGCGAACATGCAAGTCGTCGGCCAGAAGATCGTATATGAGGATATAGGGCGCAATGCGTGGTTCAATGCGGTCCAGGTAATCTTCGGCCACAGAGATGCTGCTGGCCGTGCAGAGCGAACGCCAGTGTGCAATAAATGTTTGGTTCAGCTCTGATGTGAATGTGACCACGACAAACCGTCTATAGGCTTTTTAATGAAGGCTTCTTTTTCGGGTCGCGGCTGAATCGGGGGCCCGGTTGCGCTCAGTTTACCGGCAAGGTGTCGGACTTGGGAACCCCAAACCCCAGATCGTGCCAGCCGATTGCTATGTTGCCGTGCCAACCCATGGCGCGTTCATCAAAGTCCATCGAGTCCAAACCTATAGACAGATTCACAATGCGCGCGGGGCGGGCACCTTTTACACGCAATGGCAATGTTAAGGCTTCTACCCGCAACCGGCGTTGTACATTGGTGACGAACGTTGCTTCCGTCCATAACCCACAGGGCTGGCGCACGGCTTGCCATATGTTTGCAACGACGCTGAGGGCATTAAGGTGCGGATTGGTCACAAACCAACTGCGACCGGCTTGCTCCAACTGGCGCCGCTCGCCGATGCCATTGCCTTGAAATCGCACCGTAACGTCTTGGGCGAGAACGTCAAAAATCATCAGGAAAGCGGCAATCTTCGGATCCATATGATCCATGTAATCTTCGGTGGTCGGGATGCCGCTCGGCGGGCACAAGCTGTGCCAATGTGCAAGGTAATGTCCGAACAAAGGGGACTTAAATTCGTGCATCATTCGTTCTAACACAGATACTGGTCACTCCGTGGCCATATCCGAACATCGAGCGGTCCAGCGGGTCACAGATAGGCAGCGAAATTTTTCGGCATATTCTATTCTTCGTGGTGAAACTGCGTTGGGCTTTGTGTCTAGGGTAAGCGTTCAGAGGTGCGTTATGGAATACCGTTATTTGGGTCGATCAGGTCTTAAAGTGTCCGCCGTGGGGTTGGGCTGTAACAACTTTGGCATGATCATCGATGCCGAAAAGACCAAAGCTGTCGTCGACAAGGCTATTGAGATCGGGATTACGCTGTTTGATACGGCCGATGTATACGGCGAACAGGGTAAGTCGGAAGAATATCTGGGCAAGGCGCTGGGGACGCGCCGCAAGCAGGTGATCGTCGCCACTAAATTCGGCAGCCCCATGGGCAAAGGCCTGGAACTGGAAGGTGGCGGATCGCGGGGCTACATCATGAAGGCGGCCGAGGCCAGCCTGAAGCGTTTAGGCACCGATTATATCGACCTGTACCAGATTCATCGCCCCGACCCCGCGACTCCGATTGATGAAACGATGCGCGCCCTGGATGACTTGGTGCGCCAGGGCAAAGTCCGTTACATCGGGCACTCCAACTTTGCGGGGTGGCAAGCTGCTGACGCGGCGTGGGTGTCTAAGGCTTGGAATCTCGCTCCGTTTATCTCGGCGCAAAACGGCTACAGCATCCTCAATCGTGCGATTGAAGCGGAACTTGTGCCGGCATGTCAGGGGCATGGGGTTGGCATTCTGCCCTTCTTCCCGCTGGAATCGGGCTTGTTGACGGGCAAATACAAACGCGGTGAGGCGCCACCGGAAGGGACCCGCTATGCGGCTTGGTCCGGCCGTGGCCCGGGGGTCGCCAGCCGCTTCTTCAGCGACGAGAAATTCGCCAAGGCCGAGCAGCTGCAAGAGATCGCGGCGAAATATAACCACAGCATGCTGGAGATGGCTTTCGGCTGGTTGCTTGCCAAGCCGTATGTGACATCTGTGATCGCCGGCGCGACCCGGCCCGAACAGCTGGATCAAAACCTTGCGGCCAGTCTGTTCCGTCCCTCGGTTGAAGAGTTGCAGCAGATAGATGCGGTTTCGCCACCGCCGGGTGGTGTAGCTTTGCAGCCGGCTCAGCAGACTCAGCAGAAAAGGTAACGCAGCATGAAAACGCTCGGTGTGCTTTTGATCTTAGGTTTTAGCTTTGCTGCCGCCGCCCAAGATAAAAGCGTGCCGACGCCGGGCGGTGGCGCATCAGCCGAAGTCCAAGTGCCGCCCGATGCAATCTTCGACCAGGGCACGATTGAAGTTGATGGATCAGGTGGGTTCTCGCGGGTTGAGGATTTCGTGATCTTCAAGACCCCGGATGGTGGCTACACCATCCTGAGCAATATTGCCGCCGACGATGGTTCCTATAACGCGTCAGCCAGTTGGACCTACGACAAAGACTGGCACGCTCTCAAAGCCAGTGCACGCAGTATGGCTAAGGGCATCGAGCGCAAGATCGAGATGCGCCGCGATGGCGATACAGTGACGATGAAGCGGCGCACGATCACCAAGGACGACATTAAAGCCGACGACTTCACGGCCCAGTGTGGCGATGATTGCCTGATGGATATGACCCCCGCAGTTCTGCCTATGTCGATTATGGCGCGACGGTTCGACGGAGCGAAGAGCGGCCCGCAGGTGTTCAAGTGGGTTGGGGTGTCGCTGATCAATGACCAAGTGTTGACCGACGGCCAGGCTACCATTTCGCGCCAGAAAACGATGAAGGTGCAGGGCATCGGTGAGGTGACGCACTGGCGGTTTGTCGAGGACCTCAAAGGGCCGGGCGGCCAGCCCTTCCAGATGAACGCGCATTTGTGGACGGATCCGCAAGGCCACTTGCGCAAGTTCGGCATGGGCCGCACGCCACAGCCCAGCACCATTGGCGTGCGCCAGACTGACGCAGCCGTAACTGCCCAAATGCCTGCGGAATAAGGGGTATTTGGCGTAGCCCGCCGACTGTAAATTTTGCGCGAAAGGTATGTTTGGGTCTATTGGCGGGGCTGCTGACGCGCACTAGATTGCCCCTATATCTAGATTGCCCCTATATGAAGCGAGCGTACATTTTCGCCGAAGCTGAAAATGCGCGCTGCTTTTATCTCATACCACCGAGGCTGAACCGATGACCGCGTCTGATTTGCGCCGTAATACACTTCCTGTTCTTAACCCGCGCACCGGCCAAGCCGATTATCACATCACCCCACCGACAGCCGAAGAACTGGCGGCCAAGACCAAGGCCCTGCGCGAAGCGCAGAAGGATTGGGCGGCAGCGCCAATTGAGCACCGCGCCGCCGTGCTGAAAAAATGGGCCGATGAGGTTGAGAAAAACCGCAGTGCCATCACCAAAGCCGAATCACTCGACACCGGCCGCTTTCGCATTTCCAAGGAAAGCCCCGATGCGGTGATCTGGGGTATTCGCGGGTGGGCCGAGCAAGGCCCCGCGATCATCAAGCGGGCGATGACGGAAGGCACGTCGTCGATCATGCCGCACATTAAATTCCGCTCGCAGTTAAAGCCGTATCCGCTTCTCGGCGTCATCAGCCCGTGGAACTTCCCGCTGATGCTGTCGACCATTGATGCGATCCCTGCGCTGCTGGCCGGTTGTGCGGCTATCATCAAACCGTCTGAGGTTACACCGCGCTTCGTCGAGCCGATGATGGAAACGATTGAGAAGGTGCCGGAACTGGCCAAGGTGCTGACCTATGTACTTGGCGGCGGCGAAACCGGCGCGCAGTTGATCGAGAATGTCGACATTGTCTGCTTCACGGGCAGTGTTCCCACTGGCCGCAAAGTTGCGGAAGCCTGTGCACGCCGCTTCATCCCATCGTTCTTGGAACTGGGTGGCAAAGACCCGGTGATCGTGACCGAAAATGCCGATCTTGATCGCGCCACCGATGCCGTGCTGCGGGGATCGGTTTACGCCACGGGGCAGATTTGCTTCTCTATCGAGCGTGTGTATGTACAGGAAAAAGTGCACGATGCTTTTGTCGACAGGCTGGTGTCCAAAGCCGAGCAGTTGGAACTGAATTATCCCGACATTCACCGCGGCCACATCGGCCCGTTCATCTTCGGCAAGCAAGCCGCCATCGTGGACGAGCAGTTGGACGATGCAGTGAAACACGGTGCGAAAATTCGCACCGGCGGCAAGAGCCAGAACCTGGGCGGCGGCTTGTACATGCGCCCGACGGTGTTGACCGACGTGACGCATAATATGAAGGTGATCCAGGATGAAACCTTCGGACCCGTTATCCCGGTGATGAAGTACAAAACCAAGGATGAAGCCGTGCAACTGGCCAACGACACCATCTTTGGCCTGTCGGGTGCGGTGATCGCGGGCTCTGACGAGGAAGCCTACGAATTGGGCAGTCAGATCGACGCAGGCGGCATCAGCTTGCAGGATACGACGCTGACCGGCGCCATCCTGCGCGATGCGGAAAAGACCAGCTTCAATCTCTCTGGCATGGGCGGCAGCCGTATGGGCCCGGCCTCGATCATGCGGTTCTTCCGCAAGAAGGCGCTGATGACCAACACCATCAAGCCACAGGACATGCGCGAGATCCGCGAGCTGCCGGCCGCATAAGCCGGGTATTCGCGTTCATCGACATTCGACGCCCAATGATTTACGTTCGCGGCAGATGGGCTGCGAACGGGGGCGCGCTTGAATACGACCGCGACGAGCGAGGCAATTAAAGCCAAAAGCAAAGCCGCCGTCGCATTATTGCAGCAGGGTCAGGTGATCGAAGCCGAGCGGCTGCTGTTGGAACTGCGGGCAGAGGACTCTACCAACGTCATTGCCGCTTACAATCTCGGTACTTTGGCGCATGCGCGCGGCGATTTCGAAAAATCGGTGATGTATTTCGGCGAAGCGGCGCGCAGCCGGCCAGATTTGGCCGACATCGTGCTGGCCTATGCTAAGGCGCTGGGCGACGCCCACCGCCTGACCGAGGCTGTGCAAGTCTACGACGATTTTCTGAAACTCAATCCCAAGCACGAACGCACACTGGTTGATCGCTCCAGCGCACTGCTGATGCTGGGACGCTTCGACGAGGCGTTATCCAGCGTTGATCGCGCGCTGGCAATCGATCCGAAAATTATTGTGGCTTATTTTAACCGCGCCTCTGCGTTGAAGGAACTCAACCGCCCCGATGAAGCCCTGGCCGCGTTGGATCAGGCTTTGGCACTTGCGCCGCATTTCACGGCACTGCTGCAACTGAAGGCCGTCGTGCTGAAAACCATGGGCCAGCCCAACGAAGCTCTGGGCCTATTCGATGCCGTGCTGGCGCGTGAACCAAACCACATCGATGCCTTGAACAATCGCGGCACCACCTATTACGAACTCGGGCGTTATCCGGAAGCGCTGGTTGATCTGGACCGGGCCATTGCGGTTCATCCCCGCAGTTTCGAGGCGCACATCAATCGCGGCCGGGTGCTTGTGAAACTAAACCGCCTTGCTGAAGCCGATGCCAGTTTCGACGCGGCCTTGGCCCTTGATCCGCGCTCGCCCGATGCGCTGGCCAGCAAAAGCGATTTGTACTTCAGGCAGAATCGCTATGACGATGCGCTGCGCTTTGCCGCCAAAGCGTATGCCGCGAACCCACGTTTCTTTCTGGCTGCCAAGCTGCACGGTGATGCATTGCTGCGGCTGAACCGCGCGGCTGAAGCCGTCGACAGTTATGACAAGTCCTTAGCAATCAATCCGAACCAGATTGAAGCCGTCGTCAACAAAGGGATTGCGCTGCGGATGGCCCGTCGTTTTCAAGAAGCGGCGGCCTGCTTTGCGCAAGTGCTGCAGTTCAATCCTAACCACGCATATGCCCTTGGGCAGTTGTTCGATGCACGGCGCCAGGCCTGTGACTGGACCGAATACGACGCAATCGCGCGCAAGCTCTCTGAGGGTATCCGTGCCGGGAAGCGTGTGGAAACACCGTTTAGCGGGCTTAATCACATTACCGCGCCTATCGAGCAGTTGCTGTGCACGCAAATGTATTGGGGTGACGGGATTGCCATGCGCGAGGTGCCCTGGACCGCGCCGCCCTACAACAACCCCAAGATCCGGGTGGCCTACCTGTCGGCCGATTTTCATGAACATGCGACCGCGCATCTGATGGCGGGCATGTTCGAAGCGCATGATCGAGCTAGGTTTGGAACCTATGCCGTGTCATTCGGCCGTGACGATAACTCAAGTATGCGCGCGCGGCTGACGAAGGCGTTTGATCACTTTGTCGATGTGAGTACGGTCAGTGATCCAGACTTGGCGGCCAAGCTGCGCGAATGGCGCATTGATATCGTGGTGGACTTAAAAGGTTTTACCAACAACGCGCGCCCGCAGGTGTTCACCTTGCGCCCGGCCCCCGTGCAGGTCAATTTTCTGGGCTATCCCGGCACCATGGGGGCTGTGTTTTACGACTACATCATCGCGGACGCGACGCTGATCCCGTCCGATCAAAGCGCGTTCTACGCCGAGAAGGTGGTGACCCTGCCTGACACCTACCAGTCCAATGACCGCGCGCGGCCAATCTCAAACCTGATCATGTCACGTACGGACCTAGGGCTGCCTGCGCAGGGCTTTGTGTTTTGCAGTTTCAACGGCAATTACAAAATTACGCCGCAGGTTTTTGATGTCTGGATGCGTTTGCTGAAATCCGTGCCGGGCAGTGTGTTGTGGTTGCTGAAGGGGAGTGACGACACCGAGCCTGTCTTGCGTCGCGAGGCGCGAGCACGCGGCGTTGACCCGGCGCGGCTTATCTTCGCACCGGTTGCGCCACCGCCCGACCATCGCGGACGTCAGAAATTCGCAGATCTGTTCCTGGATACGCTGCCGATTTGCGCGCATACCACGGCCAGCGATGCCTTGTGGGCAGGCCTACCCCTGGTGACGTGTCTGGGGCAGACGTTCGTGGGCCGGGTCGCCGCAAGTTTGTTGAAAGCCGCTGGTGTGCCAGAACTGATCACCACCTCAATGGCTGATTACGAAGCGCTGGCCTTAAAGCTTGCCACCACGCCGGACCTCTTGGCGGAGATAAAAGCCAAGATCGCGCGCAATCGCGACACATGCGCGCTGTTCGATACCATGCGCTTTACGCGCCACCTGGAAACAGCGTATGTCACCATGCATCAACGCTTCTTAAGCGGCCAGCGGCCAGTAGCTTTTGCCGTACCGCCGCTCAGTTGATGTCTGAACATACGAGATAAGGATTGCCTGTGAACCCGCGTATTCTTTACGAAGTCTGCCCCCTGTGTTCGTCGAAGGCCATAGCGGCGACCAAAACAGCAGACTGCACGCGCCATCCGTTGTACCGGACCGAACTCCCACCGGTAATGACCTGGATGACGTGTAACGCCTGCGGCCACGTCTTTACCGATGGCTACTTCACGGCCCAGGCTCAGGCCGAAATTTTCAATCATACGCACGAACACCAAAAGCTGGGCGCCGACATTGAAAAGCAGCGCCTGGTGGCGGCGCGCATGGTCGATAAAGTATTGGCGTATAAGCGCGAAGGCACATGGCTTGATGTGGGGTTCGGCAACGGTTCGTTGCTGTTCACCGCGCAGGAATACGGCTTCACGCCCGTTGGATTGGATTTGCGGCCCGAAAATGTTGAGATGCTGAACGCGATTGGCATCGAAGCCTATTGCGCCGATCTTGCCCAGGTCTCGCTGGGTAAGAAGTGCGACGTCATCAGCATGGCCGACGTGCTGGAGCATATGCCGTATCCGGTGCAGGGCTTAAAGGCCGCCGCGCGTCTGCTGAGTGATGATGGTGTTTTGTTAATTTCGATGCCGAATGCCGACAGTATGCTGTGGCGGGTGCTGGATGTGACGAACGCGAATCCTTATTGGGGCGAGTTGGAGCACTACCACAACTTCGGCCGCAAACGTTTATACGCATTGCTGAATCAGAACGGTTTTGAGCCCGTGCAGTACGGCGTCAGCGAAAGATATCGCGCGTGCATGGAAGTGGTTGTGAAGAAAAAGGCGTGAGGCAGAAGAGCGGTTAGTATTTTAATTGTTCAAGTGTGCTTTTGATAAATATCAGTTGCCTTAATCGTTCTGCCTTAGCCGCCTTGGCGAGTTCTGGAAGGCCGTATTTCTCAAAGAGAACATCGTGTGTCGGGATCGATGTCTCAAGTTTCTCGTAATCACTCAGCGATTTTTGATACTTCGGGATCGAATTTATGAAATTTTGCATTTGCCGCTGAATGATCTCCTCGCCTGGAGGAGTTGCGACATACTGATAGTGGTTATGAAATTCTGCCGTGAAGACTTCTTCAATTTTCGGCAGCTTTAAATCTTTATACCACGACCATGTTCTGTGGAAATCGTAGAGACAGTTTAAACCAATATTTGGCGACGGCTTGTATCTTTGGGCATCCGGCGTAAGTGTATTTAATTTCTTGAAGCACTCGTAGGCGATGCTGAGAGCGCCAGTCATAATTGCGACGAGGGCCAGTTTCTCAAGTACCTCTGGGGTATCCACAGTCGTGGGGTTTCTGAGGAATAAAGCATCCTCGATGTGGCTTTGAGGTCCGCGGTCGAACGCCCCAATGTGCATTTCGGCCATTGAGTATCGGCCCACCTGGCCGAAATCGATGCAAAGAAATCCATGTTCCGATAAGAACTGAAATATTTCGTGAAAAGAGGCCTCGCCTTTATGCACGGGTATTAAAGATGCTTCGAGAAACAGACCGGCAATATTTTTGAAATGTTGATCGCCGACGCCTTTAAGAACTTGAAGCGCAGCACCCTCCACATCGACCGATAAAACATCCGGAGCTTTGACTTCGCCTTGTTCAATCAAAGACTGGAGTGACCGAACGTTGACCTGAATGATCTCGGATTTGGCCGCCGCGCCAAGCGTGTAAACGCCTTTTCCGCGCGTATCTGTAAAAAAAGAATAGCCGCTGCACGCCGGGTCAAGCGGAAGCATGCTTGATGAGCTGCCGTCAAAACAGATGTGAAAATCTGAAACACCATCGGCTTGGCCCAGACAATGC
>JAEUKL010000267.1 GCA_016793005.1 Rhodospirillaceae bacterium
GCTGACGCCGGTGATGCAGGGTGTCGATTACATTATCGATGCAAAAGCCGCGACGGGCATTCTGGGCGATAACATCCCCGAGAAAGTCGACCTGGAAGGCACCAAGAACATGATCGCGGCGGCCAAGGCCGCGGGCGTGAAAAAGTACGTCATCATCACCTCGTCGGTCTCGGGCCAGAAGGATCATTTTCTCAATAAAATCGGGCGTGATGTGTTGATCTATAAAGGCCTGGCGGAAGAAGCCCTGATGGCTTCGGGCATTCCTTATGTAATTGTCGGTCCTGCCGGCATGACCAACGACCCGGCTGGAAAAGAGATCAAATTAATCCCCCGCAAGGACTATGTGGCCGGGCAGAAGATCACCCGTGCGGATACAGCCGCCGTATGTATCGAAGCGATCCGCAATCCAACGGCTGACAACAAAGCCTTTACCGTGATAAACGGCGACGGTCCGGCGACATCCGCCTGGACCCAAAGCTTTGCAAGTCTGCCTTCCAAATAAATGCCCGAAAAACCGCGATCATATTCGAACAAGAAACGCTCTGATTCAAAACGCTCTTTCGATTCCAAGGGCACTTTCGATTCAAAGCGCCCCTTTAAAGGCGGATTCCGGCGCGGGCCGTCCAAGGCGATCCCGCAAAAGCCCGATGCGCGCGCGGCCGCTTTAAAGCTGATGAACGGCGCGTTGCGTCAAGGCAAGGCGTTGGACGAGATTTTTGACGCCGCCACCGATGATCTGGAAGATCGTGATCGCGCATTTGCTCGGCTATTGGCGGCGACAACCTTGCGCCGCTTGGGCCAGATCGACGGGGTGTTGGCGAATTTTCTCGACCGCGAACCGCCGGCCCTCACACATGATATTTTGCGCCTGAGCGCCGCGCAGATGTTGTTTATCGGCACGCCGGTTCATGCGGCGGTCGATACCGCCGTTGAAGCCATCAAGCGTACACCGCAGTCAAAGTTTGCAGGTCTGGTGAATGCGGTTTTGCGCCGCGTGTCTGAAAAAGGCCCAACGCTGATCGAAAAGCAGGATGCCGCGCGCCTCAACATGCCGGTGTGGTTGCGCACGCGTCTGCGCAATCATTACGGTGAGGCCGCTACGCAAGCCATCGGTACGGCCCATTTGCACGAAGCGCCCGTGGACCTGACGCTGAAGGATGACGCGGCTGCGGCCAAGTGGTCGACGGAACTCAATGCTGAAGTTTTGCCCACGGGCTCGCTGCGCCTGAAAGAGGCAGGCCGCATTGTCGATTTGCCGGGGTTTGATGAAGGCGCGTGGTGGGTGCAGGATGCCGCAGCGGCCCTGCCCGCGCGGATTCTGCTGCATGCGTTAAACCAACCCAAAGGCAAAGACGTGGCCGATCTGTGCGCGGCCCCTGGCGGTAAAACCTTGCAGCTGGCAGCGGCAGGATGTGAAGTGACGGCGGTTGATCTGTCGCCCAAACGGTTGGAGCGTGTGCGCGAGAACATGGCGCGCGTGGGGGTTGATGCCAAAGTCGTGAAGGCCGATGCGCTGACCTGGCAACCGCCGCACAAATTCGATGGGGTGCTGCTGGATGCGCCCTGTTCATCGACGGGCACTATCCGCCGTCATCCGGATCTGCCGTACTTGAAAGAAGCCGAAGACATCAAGCGCTTGTCCGAACGCCAGCGCGGCATGTTGAAAGCCGCTGCCGATCTGCTGAAGCCCGGCGGCGTGCTGGTGTATAGCGTGTGTTCGCTGGATGCCGACGAAGGCGAAGCGGTTGTTGAGGCGGTGCTGGCCGAAGACAACACACTCACCCGCGAGCCGGTACCGGCATCGCTGTTGGGCGGCGCTATCGAGTTTCTGAACACACAGTGCGATTTGCGCACACTGCCAAGCCATTGGGCTGATCGCGGCGGGCTCGATGGATTTTACGCAGCACTCCTGCGCAAACGCAGTTAGCCCAGTTTCAGTTAATCCGGCTTCAAGTCCTGACCATAGAGATGCAACTCCACGCCGTCGCGCAGCCACACATCTTCACGCACCGATCCTAATTTCGCCGCCACCGCCGCCGAGCGTACATTGGCGGGATTAATCACATGAATGGCGTGGGGCCAGCGCAAGGTGTTGGCGGCGTAATGCAACGCCGCCCGCGCTGCCTCGGTGGCGTATCCTTTGCCCCAATGCGCCTTGTGAATCGACCAGCCCACTTCCTTGGCGGGCCAGCCTTCGGGGAAGTGGCATCCGACCGAGCCGATGAGTTTGCGGCTGGCTTTTTCTTCCACACCCCAGAAGCCGTAGCCGCGCAGCGCCCAATGCCCGGCGAAGCCGCACAACGTGCGCCATGAAATCGCGCGGGTATAAGGTTTGCCGTCGGGTGTGATAAAGCGGGCGTAGTCGTTGTCGGCATACATCTCTGCAACAGCGTCCAGATCATCTTCGCGAAAACCACGAAGCACCAGGTGCGCTGTCATCAGGGTGGGAATGCTCAATGCAGCCTCTGCGGTTAGTTTTTTTATGGCTTAGGTTTGTCCCCCGCCGGCGGGAAGGCCGGGCGTTCATTGGGAAGGTAACCCAACTGCTGCATCATGCCCATGGCGTCCTCGTTACCCCAGCGTCCGCGGAACTTGCCGTCCTTAATCAGGTATATGTCGGTCCCCGTCACGCTGTAGCTTTTGCCG